>CAISPN010000089.1 GCA_903887375.1 uncultured cyanobacterium | reverse complement strand
ATATATATAGATCTTAAGCTTTAGTGTTTATATATACAAAATATATTTCTAAATAAAAGTTACTCTCATGTAGATTATTTCTTTAAATAAAAAACATGAAAACACACTATTCAATAGCTATTATAGGTGGTGGTCAAGCTGGTCTTTCTTTAAGTTACTGCTTAAAAGAAAAAGGATTAACAGATCATATTATTTTTGAGAAAAATAATATCGCACATGCTTGGAGAGAAAAGCGGTGGGATTCTTTCTGTTTAGTAACACCTAATTGGCAATGTCAACTACCTGGGTTTTTTTACCAAGGAGAAGATCCAGAAGGCTTTATGAATAAAGGGGAAATTATAAAATATATTGAAAATTACGTGCAATTAATAAAACCACCAATTCAACAGGGGGTTAGCGTCTTAAAGTTAACACAAAATAATCTTGATGGAAAATTTGAAATCCATGCTTCAAATGGGGATTATACCTGCGATCAAATTATTATTGCAGTTGGACTTTATCACAATTCTAAAATCCCTACTATTGCCCAGAAATTACCAAAAAACATACTGCAATTGCATTCTTCTGAATATAAAAATCCCCAATCTCTTAGTGAAGGAGAGGTTTTAGTAGTAGGAACAGGTCAATCTGGCTGTCAGATAGCAGAAGATCTCCATCTGGAGGGCAAAAAAGTTCATCTTGCTGTTGGTGGCGCTCCGAGATCCCCGCGCCGCTATCGTGGCAAAGATGTTGTCGATTGGTTAGATAAAATGGGCTACTATGAAATTTCTATTGACGAACATCCCCAAAAAGAACAAGTCAGAACAAAAGTCAATCACTATGTCACAGGGAGAGATGGTGGTAGGGAAATTGATTTAAGGCATTTTGCCCTGCAGGGTATGTGTCTTTATGGCAAGTTGCAAGATATTGAAGAAAATTATCTCAAGTTTTATCCCAATTTAAAACACAATCTAGATCAAGCTGATGCTGTTGCTGAAAGTATCAAAAAATCAATTGATAAATACATTGAAAATAATCAAATTTTAGCTCCTATTGATCCTCCCTATCAGCCCATATGGCAGCCTCAGCAGGAAATTTTAGATTTAGATTTAAAAAATAGCAATATCACCAGTGTAATTTGGTCTACTGGTTACAAGAGTGATTTTAGTTGGATAGATCTTCCCCTATTTGATGGTAAAGGTTATCCCGTTCATACAAGGGGACTAACCAATATTGCAGGAGTTTACTTTTTAGGACTTCCTTGGCTCTATACCTGGGGTTCTGGGCGATTCTCCGGTATTGCCAGGGATGCTCAGTATCTGGCTGACTATATTTTTGCCAGACATAAAATAGAATCTCCACATACTGTTAATAGTCTCAATGAAAATATTTTAGGCTCATAGCCTATCTAAATCACTAGTAAAAATTTCGCTAATTAAGATTTAGATCATTTACAACTAATCTTATGATTAGACTTAAGAATTTCGTATTAAGAAATACAAAATCCTCATTAATCAAAAGCAAGAATCTAGCTATGAGTTTTGGTTAACTACCAAATCCACAAATTAACACTAATAGTAGAGATAATCATGCCTGAAGTTACCACACCCGCACATAAGGTAGGCGATTTTTTCGTAGATTATGAGGAAAAAGTATTTCCTGATGTCAAAGCAGAAGCAGGTGAAAAAGCGTTAGTTACCTTTCATACGGTTGCTTTTGAAGGTTCAATAGGACTAGTGAATCTTTTACAGGCAACCAGACTTCTTCGTAAAGGTTTTGAAACTTCTGTTTTACTCTATGGTCCTGGGGTCACTCTGGGCATCCAACGCGGTTTTCCCAAAATTGGCGATGAGCCTTTTCCAGGTCAGCAGAATTTTAACAATCAAATAATCAAGTTCATGTCTGAAGGTGGCAAAGTATATGCTTGTCGTTTTGCCCTACAGGCTCTCTATGGTCATGGGGAACCTTCTTTGATTCCTGGTATTAGACCTATCAATCCTCTAGATGTCCTTGATTTAGTCCTATTGCACCGCAAGGATGGGGCTTTTATTTTGGATACTTGGACTCTTTAGCAAAGCCAAAGGGAGACAAAAACTTGTCTCCCTATCGATATCACTAGAGGAATTATTGTGGAACCGTTACAAAAAGTCCGTGCAGCAGCAGTTCAAATGAGTCCAGTTTTGTTCTCGCGCGATGGGACCACTGAAAAAGTTCTCCAAGCAATCAAAGATGCTGCTAAACAGGGCGCGCAGTTGATTGTCTTTCCTGAAACTTTGATACCCTATTATCCTTACTTTTCCTTTGTTGAGCCACCGGTTCTGATGGGCCGCCAACATATGAAACTCTATGAAGAAGCTCTTACTGTACCCGGGGTAGAGACCCAAGCTATCGCTAGCTGTGCTAGTGAGCAAGGTGTAGTTGTAGTAGTAGGTGTCAATGAAAAAGACAATGGATCTCTTTATAACAGCCAGCTAATATTTGATGCTGAGGGCAAATTGGTTCTCAAAAGACGAAAAATCACTCCAACTTACCATGAAAGAATGGTCTGGGGTCAAGGAGATGGTTCAGGTCTAAAGGTAGTAGATACTCAAGTTGGAAGAATTGGCGCACTTGCCTGTTGGGAACACTATAATCCGCTGGCTCGCTTTGCTTTAATGGCCCAACATGAGCAGATTCACTGCTCCCAGTTTCCAGGTTCAATGGTTGGTCAGATTTTTGCAGATCAAATTGAGGTTACTATCCGTCATCATGCCCTAGAATCTGGTTGTTTTGTGGTCAATGCCACAGGCTGGCTCTCCAAAGAACAGATTGAACAGATCACTTCTGATGAAAAATTGCAAAAAGCTCTCCAAGGTGGCTGCAATAGCGCCATCATTGGTCCTGAAGGAAATCATCTATGCAATCCTATCACCGATGGAGAAGGAATCGCCATAGCTGATTTGGATTTTTCTTTAATTACTAAAAGAAAAAGAATGATGGATTCTGTTGGTCATTATGCTCGCGCTGACCTGTTGCAATTGCAAATTAACCAAGAATCTAGAAATTTGCTCAATTATAATTTCCCTAACCAAATTTGATATGAATAAACAGCAGTTAATCACCCAGCTTCAGTCTCACGGTCTCCAATTGATCAACGCTCAGCAGGTTGCAGCAGGACGCAAAGGTGGTGCTGGACCTTCAGATCATAGGGCGATCACTATTGATGGTACAACGGTTATGGTGCCAATTTACAACAGCTTAGCTTCTAAATCCCCTTTTACTGTTGAGATCAATTCAGCTCAAGAAAACCTACAGTTAAAGTTAGAGGGAAAAACAGTATCTAAAATAGATTTTCCAGTTGCTCCTAAGTTTTACTCTTTGCATACTGAAGATGGTATTCCCTATTGGAAGATTGCTCTTTTGCATGCCAAAGATGTTTTGGCAACTACTGTATTGCAAAACTGTTCTCGTTATGGAGACAGGGCAACTTCCTGTCAGTTTTGCGCCATAGGCGAATCTCTAGCCAATGGGAAAACTATCGCTCGCAAAACTCCTGCTCAATTAGCCCAAGTTGCCAAGGCTGCGGTCGAATTAGACAATGTCAAGCAGATGGTAATGACTACCGGAACTCCCAATACTAGTGATCGTGGCGCGGACTACTTAAGTCAATGTGCTCAATCTATCAAAGATGCTGTTGATCTTCCCTTGCAGGCTCAATGTGAACCTCCTGATGATTTTATCTGGTTTGAGAGGATGCGCCAAAGTGGTGTAGATAGTCTGGGCATGCATTTAGAAGCTATAGATCCAATAGTCAGAGCCAAGATCATGCCAGGTAAGGCGACTGTGTCTATTGAATATTATTTTGAGGCTTTTGCTGCGGCAGTTGAGGTCTTTGGTAGGGCTCAAATAAGTACTTATATTTTAGCTGGCCTTGGCGATAGTGTAGAAACTATCTTGAGTACTTGTGAGCGTTTGATTAACCTGGGGGTTTATCCTTTTGTTGTTCCATTTGTGCCAATTACAGGTACTCCATTGAATAATCATCCTGCTCCATCTAGTGAGATGATGTTCACTCTCTATCAAGAAATAGCAATTTTGCTTAAAGGTGGCAATCTTTCTTCTTCGCAGATGAAAGCAGGTTGCGGCAAATGTGGAGCCTGTTCTGCTCTTTCAAGTTTTGAAAAATAGGATGTTCTATGTCGCTTCACAATTATCAATTTAAATTAGCTAACGAAAATCAAGAAATTCAAGCATATTTTGCTCTAAGACATTGTATATTTGTCGAGGAACAAGAGATTTTTACAACCGATGATCAAGATGATATTGATCAAATTGCTCACCCGATAGTAGCTATTGATAAAAATACTAATTTAGTAGTAGGTGTGGTTCGCATATATCAAAGCGAACCAGGCATTTGGTATGGTGGTAGATTGGGTACACATCCTGACTACCGCAAAGGTTGGCATATTGGTAAAGGTCTGATTGAAAAGGCAGTCACAACGGCTAATAGTTGGGGGTGTCAGCGTTTTTTTGCTACAGTTCAATTACAGAATGTTCGTTTTTTCCAAAGGTTACATTGGCAATCTTTAGAGGAGTTAACTATTGCACAAAAACCGCATCATTTGATGGAAGCTGATCTCAATTTTTATCCTCCCGCGCCAGAATTATTAAAATTAGTTTGCTAATGCTATCTTCAATAGTTACCTATTTAGAAAAATCTCTCAGTATTAGTCATAAACAAGAGATTCAAACAGCTTCACAGATTTTAAAAAACAATAAAAATATAGCGATAGGCGATGATTGCGCTGCTATAGCTGATGGAGATGGTTACTTATTACTAGCAGCAGAGGGAATATTACCAGAATTACTTGAAAGTGATCCTTACTTTGCAGGTTGGTCTGCCATTATGGTCAATGTTAGTGATATCTATGCTATGGGTGGTCGCCCTATAGCGGTTGTAGATACCATTTGGACTCAATCGCTTGATGAGAGTGATTTGATTTGGCAGGGTATGCAAGCAGCTTCAAAAGCATACAATGTGCCAATTGTAGGCGGTCATACTAACTGCCATAGTGATTATAATGCTCTATCTGTGGCGATTTTGGGACGTGCTCAAAAAATTATTAGTAGTTTTTCGGCTCTCTCTGGAGATTCTCTATTATTAGTTAGTGATTTTAATGGGATTGTTCATCCTAAATATCCTTTTTGGGACGCTTTTAGTAACAAAGAGCCCCATATACTCCAGCAAAATCTAGAGATTCTGAGGGCTTTAGCTCAAAATGATCTTGTTGATGCTGGCAAAGATATCAGTATGGGTGGCATTGTAGGAACGCTCTTGATGTTTCTGGAAACTTCTAATTGTGGAGCTAGATTATTTTTAGATCGCCTTAGCTATCCTTCTATTTTGTCTTTGGAGCAATGGTTAATTACTTTTCCCAGTTTTGGTTTTTTATTATCTGTAAGGGCTGATAAGGTTTCTCAAGTTCAAACTAGATTTCATGAGCAAAATTTACTATGTGAGGAGATAGGATTAATAACAAATACAAAACAACTTTGCTTGGAATGGGAAGACCAGTCAATTGTATTTTGGGATCTAAACCAAGAAAATCTCACTGGTTTTGGCTTATGAGTAACTCTTTTCTTAAAATTGCTTTATTTACCTATTCAACCAAACCGCGCGGTAGTGTAATCCATACCCTAGAATTGGCCCAGGCTTTAGTGCAGCTTGGTCACCAGGTCTGCATTTATGCTTTAGATAAAGATGGCAGCGGTTTTGACTATCCCCTGTCTTGTAGTTATCAACCTATAGTAGCTTTGGAAGCTCCTTTTGAAGTTGATCTTTTGATCCAACAGAGAATCAATGAATTTATTGAATTTTTAAGCCAAAGTGAGCTAGATTACGATATCTATCATGCCCAAGATTGTCTCAGTGCCAATGCCTTAGCCTATCTCAAATCACAAGGGAAAATTCCCCACTTTATTAGAACTGTTCATCATATTGAGGAGTTTTCCAATATTTACCTGCAAGAATGTCAATTGCGCTCGATCTTACAAGCAGATCTTTGTTTTGCTGTTAGTAGTCAATGGAAACAGGTTCTCCATCAAGATTACCAAATTGAGGCGGTTCAAGTATTCAATGGAGTAAATACAAATAGATTCTCTCAAGTTAATAATGGCACTGAAGATTCACTCAAAGTAAGGTTGGGAATCAAGGGCTATCCTGTCTATTTGACAGTAGGAGGTATTGAACCTCGCAAAAATTCAATCACTCTATTACAAGCTTTTGCTCAATTACTCAAAGAATATCCCAATGCCCAATTGATCATCGCTGGCGGGGCTACTTTGTTTGACTATCATCGTTATCGTGATGAGTTTTTTGTTTTAGTCAATCAATTGGAATTAACTATTGGAAAATCTTTAATTTTACCAGGGGTAGTTAGTGAAAAAGAACTATCTGGGCTCTATCGAATTGCTGATGTTTTTGTCTTTCCCTCTCTCAAGGAAGGCTGGGGTTTAGTGATTTTAGAGGCTATCTCCTGCGGCTTGGCCGTAATTACTTTGCGGCAGCCTCCATTTACTGAGTTTTTATCAGATAAACAAGCTCTTTTGGTTGATGTTAATTCAGCCGAGACTATTGCTCAGGCTATGACTGCTATTTTAGATTCAGAGCTCAATCGCAATTTACTGGAAAATAGCAAATCCTTGATCTTCAAATATAGCTGGGAGGCTTCTGCTAAAATACATACTGAGCAATATTATCAATTCTTGTTAGCCCATGCCTGAGATTCACTTTGAAATAGAATGGCCTGATGGTTCTACTGATATCTGTTATTCACCTTCACTGGTTGTTAAAAACTATTTTAGCGCTGGCACCGATTATCAAATAGATGATTTTTTAGAGCGCTCTAGGACTTCTTTAAATATTGCCAGTGATAGAGTTCAGCAAAAGTATGGAATGCCTTGCAGCTTAGCTCTCTCGCAATTAAGACAAATTGAAGATAAGTCAAAAGGTTATAGTGATCAGGCAGGTAAAGTTCGCCTTATCAAGTTTTTAGAATAAATTTTATTGATATAGAGCCTTAGTTGATACCATATCAACATCATAAGCAGTTTTGAGAAGTAATACTTGGGTTGATTTGCAGAAATTCTTCCCAAAACTGCATCATAGTTTAGATGACTAGACTAGTATTTAGGCACTAAGGTCAATGTACTCTGTTCTATCGTGTAGGAGCCAGCTACTACGGTAGAGTTCGGTACAGCGCAAATCGTACTACCAGATGGTCCGGTAATGATGACTAGATTAGCGACCCCACATCTAGTTTGGGTCAATCCGTAGTTAGTCAAGAGGGTATAGCCAGGTGTGCCATTTTCAACT
>CAISPN010000088.1 GCA_903887375.1 uncultured cyanobacterium | reverse complement strand
TTGCTATTATTTAATAAAAATTAATAAACCAAGATTTTAATATAGTCTTTTTGATCTAGGATCCCTTTCCTAAAAAAATAGGAAAGGGATCCTATTGTCAGTATTAAATTATACAGTTATAGTGGGGCTATATAATTTTTGATTTGTGGTCCTTGAAATATGAATAATGAAGATTATCGTGTTTCTGAAATTAGAGAATTACTTCAATATGCCAAAACTAAATTATTGGCACCAGAGTATGTTCCTATGCAATTGAAATCAACTGCCTATATAAGGCTATGTTCTAAAGCCATCAGTAAACTTCCCTTGACTTCTTCTATCCCTTATCAATTAAATCAACTGGGAATTTATCAACCATATTTTTCTCCACTGTTGGAGATGTTAGCCAAATGTAATCAGCAATGGTGGTTATCTTGCAAGATTAGTGAATTTGGTATTTTGTACTCTCATGAACCAGCAATAGAATCTTTACTGGAACCTTTGGCTATGCTAGCGATTAAAGAATCAGCTAATAAAACTGTAGAAATCAAAAATCTTTTGCATAAATTCTCTGAGACATCTTTAATGGCTATGTCTGATATATCTTAAAAAAATCTACAACAAGAGAAATCCTCTACGTACAGGAAAAAAATTGCAAACTAAAATAGACCAGTATTTATGTTTTATAATATTTTTGATATAAGGTATTAAGTTCAGATTCAACCTCTGAGGATCTTGAAGTAAAGTAGATATAGAAGGAATTGACATTATCTTCAACTTTAGCATCGACTACTTTGGCATAGGTATCTTGATTATCTAAAATAATGTTTCCGGTTTCATAAAAAGTAAGTTTAATATTTGCTGATTTAGTTGGAATGGCAATCTCTTGTTGGTCAGAGGGTATAATTTTTGCTTCTGAAATCGATAAACTAACTAGATAGCCTGTAAAAGCAATATCTTCTATTTTTTTTTCAACTAAAATTCTATATTGTACAGAAATTGGCTTGAGTAGCTGCACAAAATTTTCTTTTTTTTGTTCTGGTAAATAAAGATTATATTTTCCTTCAATACCAGCAATATTATAAATACTAACTGGCTCTTTTATGCCCTTGAGATTTACCTGTTTGACTTCCTTGATTACAACAGGAGTATTTTTCTGTATTTTATCGAGGGTTGTTTGAGCAATCACGATCTGTCCCCCTAGAGTCTGCGATTCAATCCGATAAGTTAGATTAACCTGACTTCCTACTACCCCATATTTAGTGCGTTTTTCTGAGCCAATATTCCCTACAATTGCCTCACCAGTATTGATTCCAATTCCCATCGCCAAAGAGGAATGTCCCCATTGTTTAATTTGTTCATTGACTTGCGTAATTGCTAATTGCATTTCTATTGCACAAGCTAAAGCTCTTTCTGGATCATTTTCTTTGGTGATAGGCGCGCCAAATAATACTAAAATTCCATCACCCATGAATTCATCTATTGTTCCTTGATACTTGGTGATCACATCTACCATAGATTCAAAATAGAAATTCAGTACTTTGATCGCCTCTTCAGGTGATATACTCTCGGCAATTGTCGTAAAACCTCTTAAATCAGAGACTAGTAAGGTTAATTCCTTTTTTTCTCCTCCCATATTTAAACCAGCAGGATTTTCAAGTATTTTAGCAACTACCTGATCTGTTATGTAGCGTCCGAAAATTTTGCGAATCTTCCCTGCACTTCTAGCAATCTGCCAAGTAATTAAGATTGCAGAAAGGGATAATCCAGCAAATGGTGGTACAACTGGTATCCACCATCCCAATATTAATGCAAAATAACCAGCGCTTAAAAGAAAAGATATAGCTAATATAAAGCTAGAGCCAGTTAACCAAGCTGAATTTTTTTTCCCCTCTTGATATCGAGACTGCCAGCCTATAGTAGCGCCAATAGCTGACCATATAAAAATCCATAATTCCTTTACCCATTCTGGCCAAGTTTCAATTTGCGCTTTACCAGATAGGGCAGCATTTATAATCTGATTGGTAATAGTGGCATGAATTTCAATTCCTGGAATGCCTTCAGATAGACCAATAAGACCACTATAAGGGGTAAAATAAAAGTCTTTAAAACTCTCTCCTATTTTACCAATTAGAATAATACGGTCTTTGCCCCAATTTGATGGTACTTTACCTTCGAGAATATCGCTCATCGAAACGGTTTTAAAATTTTTTCTTCCCCCTCGATAGTCTATAAGGAACTGAAATCCACCACTATCAGCTCTGATATAGCCGGCATCATTAGATCCTAATGGTGTAAATATACTTTTACCTATTTGAAAATTTCCATTTGAAGGCTTAAAAGGAACTTTTTCTTTATCTAAATATAAAAAAGCTAAACAAGTAGCAAAGCTATATATTGTTTGCTTCTTAGCATCACTCAAATTTAATAAAGCACGCCTAATAATATTATCTGAATCAATGATGAGGTCATTAGAGCATACTTGATCTTTACTTTTAAGAACTGGAGGAGGATCAACTGCCTGCTCGCCTTTTTTACCAACAACTTTTTGGATTCCGATAAGATTTGGTGTGATTTTAAAAACTTGTTCTAAAGTCTCTGTGCCAGGAGGCTCAGGTATATTACGATAAATATCTAAACCAATAGCTCTTGGATTCATTGATTTGATTTTCACAAGCAACTGAGCTAAAGTTGCATCAGGTAATATAGACTCTTTTAATTTCTTTACATCATCTTCATTAATTCCAACAACACGAATAATATCACTGTATTGCTCGTTTTTTTGTGATGGGACCAATTGTAAATAAAAATCATGACTCTTCCACTCCAAGCCTTGAAAAACCCCCGCATAGCGAAGAGCTGTAACCAAAAAACTCACTCCAATAGTGGTAATCCAAACTGAACTAGTTTGCGATAGAAAATCCTTAAATTTTAAGTTCATTTAATAATCATTATATTTAAGGGATCTTAATTGGGGTACAACAATCTATCAAAGAAAAAGAGCCAATATCTTTTAACCCTGCCGATTCTAACAGTTCCTTCCATTGCCCAGGTTGCCTAGAACTTATCTTGGCAGTATTTTCTAAAGTATCTAGCCAATAACCTTGCTTGGCATAATAGTTTGCTTTTTTTAAATAATCTTGATTTTTTAAAGATTGAGCAACTTTTTCATCAATTGTTATATATTTTAATTCCCCACTGACTACTATATCTCTGTTGCGAAACTGTGAATCACAGATAATTGCCAATGAATATTTATAGCTTTTACCAGATACGAGAGCTTGTTGGGGATATAAAACAACACTGGCAATACCAGAAGATTGCTTGGGTAATAAAAATTGAGTTGTATAGAGTTCTTTATCATCTTTATCTAGAAGAATGACTTCACCTAGAGTTGCTTGTGTAGGTGGTACATAAAAAAAGATCGTTGGATTTGCTGAGATAGTTGTCAGTATTCTACTATTGTTGGGACTGAGGACATTCAAATCACCCTGAGACGTATTAGTACAAGAAAGAGCCTCGCCTCTAGTTGCTCCGCCGCTAGTTGCTGTAGGAGCGCCTCGGTATTGATCTGTTGGAAATTTTAAAGATATTACTTGAGGCGCTGCAATCGCACTAGAAAACATACCTAAATAAGAGTATAGTAAGAGCGAAAAAACTTTAGTTAAATGTTTCATTATGTCTTCCTTTAAAATCTACAATTCAAAAATTTGTCCACATTCTACAAAACCCTGAAAACCATCTTTTTTTGCTGGTGGTAATGTACCTGGCTGATATCCATAAAGCCACATTTTATTTTTTATATGATCTGGCAGTGTAACTAATTCATTATAGTGAGAATGAACAGGTGTCTTGTTGATTGAGATTTCACAATCTTGAAAAATAATGGTAGCTTGAGCATAATATTTTTCTAGTAAACTAAAACAAAACTTAGTATCTGTAGTTATAAATATCTGGTTTTCCCCAATTTTAAAAAACAAGCCATAACTAGGCATTACAAGATATTTCCCATCTACATGAATAACCTTAACAAGGTCAAACTTGATTTGCTGCCAAAGAAATGAACCGTCAGAATCAATTGAATTAATTCTAAAAAAAGTATTAATATCAGCAAGATCTCCTTCTATAATCCCCATTCCTCCAGATAAAGAATTTGACCATAAAGTAGAACCGATATCCTTACTTAAATATAGATTAGGTTTATCACATTTCTCATCAAATAGGGTGCTTAGTCCTATATATTCAAGTCCTCCAGCATGATCACAATGCAAATGACTTATATATATATCAGTAATATCTACATAAGAATAGCCAGCTTTATGAAGAGAAAATCTAATATCAGAACCACAATCTATCAACAAGTTATTATTGAGCTCGTCAACTAAAAGTATATTAGAATGGAAATTGTTACTACCTACGGTAAAAGCAGAACCAGATCCTAAAAAAACAAGTTTCATATTAATTTAAAATATCTATATTTTACGACGTACAATTAATAGGGTAATGTCGTCAAATTGTGGAGCACCATTAATATGTTGTTCAAGAGTAGTTTGTACTCTCTCAAGTAACTCTGCTGCTGATCCAGCAGGATGATCTAATAAAGATAATAGACGCCCCCTATCTTTTCTCGTAACAAAATGCTCCTGTTGGGGATTTTTTGCATCTGTAACTCCATCAGTATATCCAAATAATATATCTCCTGGATTTAGATATATTTGATTGATTTTAAATAACTCTTTTGATTTAGCGCCTACGGCTGGACCTGTTCTTTTGAGAACTGCTTTTACCGTATTTTGGTCCATAATATATAAATCTTCATGACCGGCATTTATATAAGTCAAAATTCCAGTTTTAGGATCTAATATACCCATAAATACTGTTGCAAACATAAATACATCTTGATGATTTTCCACAATATAACTATGGGTCTGCTCGATAGCCTTGAGAGCGTTAATATGATAAAGAGATTCACCCAGCCAGCCGGTTGCTGGTGTATTTTTTTGTATAAATTCAGATAATTGCTCTGTCTTGATGTCCTGCTGAGTGGAAAAAACACGTATTAAGCTGCGAAATAAAGCCATAAATAAGGCTGAGCCAACACCTTTATCACAGACATCAGCTATTACTAGAGAGATAAAATTATCAAGTTTAAAAATGTCATAAAAATCACCAGAAAGTTCAATAGCAGGACTTAGAGCCGTGGCAATTTCCCAATTGGGAATTTCCAGTGGCTGAGCTAAAAAATTTGATTGTAAATTTTGACCACGTTGAAGCTCTCTTTCTTTTTCTTCGTTGAGTTTACCCAATACATCGTAGAGCCTGGCGTTTTCCAAGATTAAAGCCATTTGTTTAGCCGTTACTTCCATAAACTTGGCTATATCTCTAGTGTAATGACCCGGTTCAGAATGCTGAAGAGTAATAATACCAAGCAAATCATCTGCTCGTAAAATTGGAATTGCCAAAGCTGATCGAGTAATATAAGGTTGATCTGGTAGGTTAACCCAACGCGAGTCTGTTTCGGTATCAACAATCAACCCTAGTTCGCGCTCCCGACTAACCCAGCCAGCTAATCCACGATCTAAAACTTGACCAATTAATTTTTCTCGTTGTTCAGATGAAATATTAGTCCTAGCTAAAATAGCATCAACTATCTCACCTTTGCGATTAAGAACCAAAAGACTACATTTTTCTGATTTTGTTCTATCAGCAGCAATATCCAAAGTTGTCTGCAAGGTTGATTTAAGAACTTCAAGAGAAGGAGAACTGGCTATTTCTACCAGATTTTCTAATAAAATTGTTTGAATTTCAAATGCTTCTTTTTCAATCTTGCGAGAGGCTACATCCAAAATCAGGGAAATGCAATTAACAGTTATTTCCATTAGTTGAGCTGTTTCCATACTAAAGCGATTAGGCTCTGTATGCAGAAGCGTAATAATGCCTAAAAGATCCTTTTCTCCTCTAGCAATTGGAATAGATAAGGCTGAACGAGCTACATATGGTTGATCAGGAAATTGCAGCCAGCGCTGATCTTCTTGGGTATCAAAAACCAAACCTACTTTTTTCTCTCGATATACCCAGCCAGCTAGCCCGCGATCTAGCACTGTACCAATTAAATAATGACGAGAATCAGCAGAAATCTCACCACGAGTCAAAATACTGTCTGTGACAACTCCCGTGCTATTTAGTAAAAATAGGCTACCTTTATCAGCGCCAGTAAGCTTTATTGCACTATCTAAAGATTGTTGTAATGATTCTTTTACCAGCGCTTTTTGTTGTGAAGAATCAGAAATAGTAATCCAACTTTTTAATAAATCATTTCTAGGTTGGTCCTCATCAATAGCATTACGAGTTAAGGACAATAGGCTTTCAATCAATACTTTTTCTTCTTCTAAAACAGTTTTTATTACCCTGAGCTCTTCGACTTCAGTTTGTAGAGATTCGATATGTTGCTTGAGTTCTTCGTTCGTTTTTTGCTCAATATTCATA
This sequence comes from uncultured cyanobacterium, assembly GCA_903887375.1. Lineage (GTDB taxonomy): Bacteria > Cyanobacteriota > Cyanobacteriia > Cyanobacteriales > Microcystaceae > CAISPN01. The sequence continues at coordinate 6,015 of CAISPN010000088.1, read as the reverse complement.
TAATTTAATTTAAATTTTATATTTTGATTTTTTTACATAATCAATAATATTTTAATTCTATATTACCAGTTTTTTCTTAGAGAATCACAAAAACCATTGTTGTTTATCAGTACAAAGGCTCGTGAGAGATATCGTTGCAGTTGAAGATTGCCCCTGACGCTAAGTAATGTTACAAAACGATGGATGCCACAGCTTAAACTTTAAAAATCAGCTATAAACTATAGAATGCAATAAATAAGACATATATACGTAATATAACTCTCAAATCTAGATAATAAAATAATCTGCAAGAGCATTTGTCATGATGTCAGGATGTTGATTTTTTATGAAAAATTTATTAATTTTTGGTTTTGTCTTACAATCACTTGGATTGGTTCAAGGACTAGCCTGTGCTGATCCCATTGTTGCCTCAAAAGATGGCACGGCAACCATAGTGCTGCAAAACGGTAAGCAGTTCACAATCACAGGTGGAACCTTATCAGGAGATGGACATAACTTATTTCATAGCTTTGAAAAGTTTGGCTTAAATGCCCAGCAAATAGCTAATTTTTTATCTAATCCTAGTATTCGTAATATTTTAGCTAGGGTAACCGGTGGTAACCCTTCAGTTATTAATGGATTAATTCAGTTATCTGGGGGTAATTCTAACCTTTTTCTTGTAAACCCTGCAGGTATTGTTTTTGGTAAGAATGCAATCATAAATGTACCAGCTAGTTTTATGGCCACAACTGCTAATAGACTAGGTTTTGCTGGTGGATACTTCAACGCCATAGGCAGCAATAATTACTCTTTGCTTTCAGGCTACCCTCAGTTTTTAGATTTTCAGAATAATCGAACAGGAACTATTATTAATGCGGGAAATCTCAGCGTTAATTTTGGTCACAATATAGCTTTAATTGGGGCAAATGTAATCAATACCGGTAGCTTGAATGCTCCTGGAGGAGATATCACTATAAGCGCAGTACCTGGAACGAACAGGGTGCGAATCACGCCGCAAAACAGTGTTTTGAGCCTTGAAATAGTGCCGCCTACCGATGCTCAAGGCGATTCTCTACCAATTACAGTTCTAGATTTACCCGGACTATTAACCCAATTACCTTCTCAAATTGAAACTGGTTTAACGGTAACTTCTGATAATCAAGTTCAACTCAATAAAACCGATATACCCACCGATCAAGGATCTGCAATAGTATCAGGTCTGCTAAATGTGCAAAATCCAGAAGCCCTAGGAGGACAGATCAAAGTTTTAGGTAAAAAGATTGGCGTAATCAATGGCAAAATTGACGCCTCAGGTGCAATAGGAGGAGGAAATGTACTTATTGGAGGGGATTACAAAGGGCAAGGAACTATTCCTAAAGCTGATGTCAGCTATATTGATTCCAACTCCATAATTACAGCAGATGCAATTTCCAATGGCAATGGCGGAAACATAAGTATATGGTCAGAAAAAAGCACCAGAGTTGATGGATTTTTATCAGCTAAAGGCGGACAAATTAAAGGTGATGGTGGCTTCATTGAGACCAGCAGTCATGGCGATCTTGTAATAAATCAAGCGCCAGATCTGAGTTCATATGGAGGAAAGAATGGAACTTGGTTACTAGATCCCTATGACATAACGATATCTTCATCAGATCAAGATCGATATGTTTCCGATGATAATCCATTTGAGCCTACCTATTATGGATCTATATTAAATACTTCTACACTTTTATCAGCCTTAAGTTCAGGAAATGTTGTAGTCTCTACTGATAATATTAACAATGGGCAAGATAGAGGGAATATTACTTTAGCTAATAATCTGGACTATTCAAATATACAAGGCTCTAATACTTTAACCTTGAAAACTGCTCCTAGTGGCAAAATAATTCTTCAAGGTAGTATCTCTACAAGTAATCAAAATTATATAAATATAAATTTTAATGGTCCAGTTCTATTACAAACAAATCTTGGTATTACTGGTAATAATATAGCTTTTAATAGCACTATAGATAGCCATCCAAATGCAACAGGAAGCACTCTTAGAATATTTGGATCTGGGATAACTACTTTTAACGGGGATATTGGCAGCACAAATATCATTGAAAATGTTTTTGTATTGGGAACAGGAAAAGCAACAGTCATTAATGCTAATCTAATCAATACAAAATATAATCAAATATATAATGAACCAATTTTATTAGCCTCTGACTCCTCATTTGTTGGTAATAGCATTGTATTTAGCTCAACTATAGACAGTAATGATTCGACTAATCCACATAGTTTGACAGCAACTCCAAGTTCAATAGCTCATGTTAATTTTTATGGTAATATTGGAAGTCTAAATCCTCTTTCTGCTCTTACGATTAATGGAAGCACAAAGATAAAAGCTGGATCTGGCTCTATTACAACTTTAGGTGATCAAGTCTATAATGGTCCGGTTCATCTACAGACTAATTCTAATTTTACTAGTAGTGATGGCAATCTAAATTTTAATAGTATCGATGGCAATTACCAATTAACAACATCGGCTAAGGCTACAACGTTCAATGCACCAGTTACTGTAAATATTCTAAATGTTGATGGTATTACTAATGTTAATACCAATCAAGTTAGCACTACAGCAGATCAAAACTATAATGGACCAGTTAATCTACAGACTAATTCTAATTTTACTAGTAGTGATGGCAATCTAAATTTTAATAATATTGATGGCAATTACCAATTAACAACATCGGCTAAGGCTACAACGTTCAATGCACCAGTCAATGTAAATACTTTAAATGTTGATGGTATTACTAATATAAAAACTAATCAGATTACTACAAATGGTGGAACAATTTCATTATCAAGTAAATCTGGATCAATTCAAACAGGTGATTTGAATAGTTCAGGAAATAGTGGTGGAAATATTGCTCTTCAATCTGCAACTACAATTACAACCGGAAAAATAGATTCTAGTGGCAGTTTGTTTAATGCAGGAAATGTTGATATTAGTACTGCCGGAAATATCATAATTGATAGTATTAACAGTCAAGCTGGTCAATTGGGTCATGGTGGAAAGATAGATATTTCATCAACAAGCGGCTTAATTCAAATTACAAATACTTTTGATGGTATTAATAGTATTTCTACGCAGGGTTCACTAGCAGGTGATTCTATGAACTTAATATTTAATGGTAATGGAGAAACGCCTTTTATTGTGGGAATTACTCCGAGTGAGTTGCAGGATAAATCAGGTAGTGTTGGCGCTATTAAAACTAGTCAAACTACTATTAGTCCAAGGACTACATATTTTGATAATACAGTAATTGACAATCTATCTATATATTCTGGATCAACTACTCCTCAAGTAACCTATAAAACCTCATTAATTCCATTAAATACCTTAATTAATATAAATACAAGTAATCCAGACAATTCAGATAATAATGACAATAATATAGAAAAGTCAAATAAAGTCATTGCTGAATCAAATTATTATAGCAATCAAGCACCAAATTCACCTGAGATCGTTACAGGTAAAATCGAGCAAAGCTTTACCAGAAATTTCGGAACATATTTTAATCTTGAAATACCAAAAGCTCTTAGCTTAAAAGAAGGACAAAATATTCTTAAACAAAGAAATATAAATACCAAAACTAATTCCTCTTTGATCTATATATATTTCAAATCCAGTCAAGATAAAAAAATCACATCAACAGATGCAATTAATTTGAAAAATCAGATATCTTCGGATTTGTCAAAAACTCAAGATACTGATCAGCTAGAAATAATATTAGTCACTGCCGGACAAACAATAATTCATCCTGTTAAAAATATTAATCGTGGACAGGTCATTACTATCGTCAAACAATTTCAGCAAGATTTAACTAATGTTCGACGTCCTTTGGCTTATCAAAAATCTGGGCAGCAACTTTACAAGTGGTTAATTTCGCCTATTGAATCTGATCTCAAATCCAATAAGATTAATAATCTTATATTTATATTAGACGAGGGTTTGCGTTCACTACCAATTGCTGCTTTACAAGATGGAAATACGTATATACTGGAAAACTATAGTATAAATATAATGCCTTCTGTTTCAATAACTAATACTGAATATAGAGATCTTCGTAATCAAGAAGTTTTGGCAATGGGAGCATCTGAGTTTTCTGACAAGAAATCATTGCCTGCGGTTCCTCTAGAGCTATCAATTATTACTAAACAATTATGGAAAGGACAGTCTTATTTAAATAATGAATTTACTATTAATAATCTGAATAAATCTCGTAAATTAGGTCAATTTCATATCATTCATATAGCTACTCATGCTAATTTCGAAACAGGAAGTATTGATCGCTCTTATATTCAATTTTGGAATGAAAAACTCAGTTTAAATCTCTTGCGTTCACTAAAATTAGGAGATGATCCAAGTGTTGATTTGTTAGTTTTAAGTGCTTGTAGAACTGCTTTGGGTAATAAACAAACTGAACTGGGATTTGCTGGTGCAGCTTTTCTTGCTAATGTCAAAACTGTTCTGGCGAGTCTTTGGGAAGTTAGTGATGAAGGCACTTTAGGTTTAATGACTAGTTTTTATTCGAGGTTAAAATTAGATCCAATTAAAGCAGAAGCCCTACGACAAGCTCAATTAAGTCTTATTAATGGCAAAGTGCGTATTGAAAATGGACAATTAGTTACCCCTGAAGGGATTTTTCCCTTGCCTGTGCAACTAAAAAGCATAACCAACAAATCACTTAAACATCCCTATTTTTGGAGTGGGTTTACTATGATTGGTAGTCCTTGGTAATTTTTTGGTTTATTAAATTAATTAATTCAATTTTGCTTATGTCAAATTATAATAAGATATCAATATTTTCTTTGTTTTTATTCTTACATTCTATATTTTCGCCTTGTTCATATGCTTTGGATTTTATTGTTACCCCCAAAGATGATTTAAAGTTTCAACAAGAAACTCATATTGACAAAATAGAAGTTAAAGGCAGTACTATTTTGACTCAACGTCAAATAGATTATTTAATACTAAATAAAACAGCCCAAAAGCCCCTTACAGAAGATTTAGCAAAAGAAATCGCTCAAGCAATCACTAAAGTATATATAGATCAAGGCTACTTAACATCAAGAGCTATATATAAGGGGGTTATTAGTGGCACAGGTCAAATAGAAGTACAAGAAGGCGGCATAGAAAATATAGTAATTGAAGGAACAACAAAATTAACAAACTATATACGTAGTAGAGTCGAGCAAGCAACTTCTAGACCTTTAAATATCTCAAAACTAGAAGAACAACTCCTTTTGTTAAAACAGGATCCTCGTTTTGAAAGCTTTAAGGCGACTATCAAGCCACCAGTTGATAACTCCAGCCAAAGCATCTTATTAATTCAAGTCAAAGAGTCCAAAAATTGGATAGCCAATATAGGCATTAGCAACTATCTAAACTCTCCAAGTATTGGTGCGACGACCTTGAATTTTTCCTTTGGCTTACTCAGTCTTACTCCTCTTGGTGATAGTTTTACGGTTACTTATAATCCTGCTGTTGCCAATTTTTCAGGAACTTATCTTTTAGATATTAACTATCAGGTTCCTATTAATCCCCAAAACGGGACTATTATGGTACGCACTGTCATAAATCGATCTCAGGTAATTGAAGGAGAAGTCAGCGCTTTAGATATTACAGGAAGTTCAGAGCTCTATCAGTTACATTATCGCCAACCATTATTCACCCATCCTAATGAAGAATTTGCATTGACTTTTGGCTTTGACTACCAATCAGGTCAAAATCTTGCTTTTCAAGGGACTATTCCTATTCCCACTCTTGGTTCTACAGACAATGGAGAAATTAAAACCTCGGTTTTTATATTTGGGCAGGATTACTATAAAAAAGATGAACAAGGGATATGGCTTTTAAGTTCTCAATTTACAGCAAATTGATATCTATTAAGCTGTATACATTGTATAATAGAAAAACAATAGAGACTAATTAAGTATGCCAATAGTATATTCTCTTGATTTAAGAAAAAAAATATTCAGTGCATGGCA
>CAISPN010000087.1 GCA_903887375.1 uncultured cyanobacterium | reverse complement strand
TCTCCAAAGAGCCAACAATCTTTTACCAAGGGCAAAATTTAAAATACTGCCAGATGTAGGACATGCTCTGCATATTGAAAATCCCAAATTATTTTTAGAAACGATTGAGGATTTTCTTTTAAATAAATGGTAAAATAGTATTACTTAAGAATATTTCAAGATACCATATGAAAAGAATTGCTATACTTTCTGTCGGTGCAATGAGTTCGCGCATCGCTGCCAACCTAATCAATGCCGGCTATCAAGTCAATCTATACAATCGCACCAAAGAAAAAGCGATTCCTTTAGTTAAATTAGGTGCCCAGTACTATCCTACTCCTTGTGAAGCAATCCAAAATTGCGATGTAGTAATTAGCTTAACCAAAGATGATTTGGCTTCACATTCGATTTGGTTGGCTGATGATTCTGGTGCTATTAATGGACTTACTAAAGATCAGATTGCCATTGAATGTAGTACTTTGAGTGTCGAGTGGGCTCAAAAATTAGCTACTAGATTACAAGTAGTAGTTCCATTTCTGGTAGCCCCAATTGTGGGAACCCTGCCTAATGTTGAGCAAAAAACCATTACTTTTCTTGTAGGTGGTGAAGCTAAAATATTGACTGAAGTTGAGTCAGTACTACGCGATGCTGGTGGAGCAACAATCTTGAATATAGGCTCAATCAGCCAAGCAATGGCCATGAAACTGACTGTTAATTCTTTGCTGGGCATTCAAGTTGCAGCCTTGGCTGAAGTATTGGGCATGTTAGGCCAATATGGAATTTCAAAAAATCAAGCAATGGACTTTCTGTCTAATTTACCCACATTAAGCCCCGCAGCTAAAGGCTATGGTAATTTGATGAAGCTAGATAATCATACCCCCCTTTTTCCTGTAGATTTAGCGGAAAAAGACTTTGGCTATATTCTAGAGATCTCGCCATCAGCGCCTTTAGCCAAGGCTACCCAAGAAGTTTTACGCTTGGCAATTGAACATGGTTATGGGGGTGATAATATCAGCGCACTTATTGAACTATACAAATAATCAAATCATGTTTTAGCATGAGACCCAATACTAGATGCAGGACAAATAGAAGATTTAGTTCCTGTCCAGTCAGTTAAGATATTTTCTGTTTTGTAATATCTAGGAGTTTTTAATAGTAACCGCCACGCATCACCCATGAGAAGTAGATTAAGACGATCAGGAAACTTCTCCAGTAAAAGAGCTTGAACCATAGGATAGTAATCAGAATTCAAGCCGGGGAAAAGATGATGTTCTGTATGATATGAAAAGTTCAGATGAAGACAATCAAATATCCGAGGAACTCTAACCGAGAGAGTATTTAGTAAAGGATCATTAATTTCCTTCATTGGACAAAGCAGATGGTTAGTATAGATATAAAAAATTACTCCCGCATAGCCAATCCAAATTGGTAAAAAGTATCCGAGCAAAAGTTTTATAGGATGAAGTCCCACAAAGTTAATAATGCCTAAATGAATACCCAAAATCACAAGTATTTCCAGTGCAATTGTCCTTCTTTGTTTTTGATTAACCTTAAAAGCCCTTGGGAGATATTCAGGCAAACCATTATTAAAAAAAAGTATAGAAGTTAGATTGCGAAATGTATATATTCCCCAGGCACTTGCCAGTCCGAGTATCAATTCTAAGGAGCTGACTTCAGAAGAAGGAGCAAAACGGTTTTGAATCCATTTGCCCCAGTTATTGGGGTGTTCAAAAAGATAGCTACGATCAGGATCTTTGATTGTATTGGTGTTGTGGTGATGTTGACGGTTATGTAGAGCTAGCCACAGAGTTGGGGGCATCCAGAGCATCGTTAAACCCAATAGATAAAGAGATTGTTTCAATAGGCTATTATTGTTAATACTTTTACTGTGCATCAAGTCGTGCGTACTAAACAATAGCACAATAATGCTGTTTCCCATAATCACAGCTAAAGGTAGAAAGAGCCAGAGCAGGTACCAAGTCCATTGATCGAGATAATGAGCTGTCCCCCAGCCCAAAATTAAAATAGCAATATTAATAAATAAAATCAGAATTTTATTGTTGTCAGGAAGAAAAGCCTCTGGAGGTAGAAATGGGCGAAGGATTGTAATATATTCTGAGTGAGAAATACTTCCATTAGAAATATTGTTATTAGTCAAGGAATTATGTCCATTTTAATTGCGACTATTATTATAAGGGATGGACTTTAAAAAATAAACTTAACTCAAAACTCTATTTCATTTAATCTCGCGCGCAGAAGTTGAGGAAAAATTCCATAGTATCTTTGATTTAAAGGAGAAGGATGTGGAAGAGGCATAAGAGTTACTTGGCGTTGATAGCGCGCGCCATTTTCATCATAAGCAGACAAATTTAAAGGGAACTTGGCACTATATTTATCATCTCTTTGAAAAAATTGAAGAACTTCCCCTTTAGCAGCGTAGGGGGCAAACCACTTAAAAGCCTCTGTGCCAAGGGTGATGATATGACCACCTTGCCAATGGTTAACCAATAATCTTTGGATAAAGGGTCGAAACCTTTCTTTAACTTCAGGCGAATAGGCTTTATTGCCCGGTGGTTTATAAGGAACAGTATTAGTAAGCAAAAGTCTTTCACAGCAGATCTTATTAATTTGGGCTCTATCGGTTCCTTTATATCTGTAGATAGACTCATAGAAACCATCTCTAACCATCTTGCCAGCTGCTCCAATCAAGGGCTGCTCTGCAAATACTTCATCTCTGCCTAAGTCTCTGCCAAAAAAGCAAATTTCACTTTTTAAGTTTCCAGCATAGAGAACTGGCCTAGTTGGCACTTTTCCTGCTGCTCTATAGACATCTAGATCCAGGGGAAAGTCCTCTCTTTGGGCTTCAGCTTGTACTTCTTGAATTAAATTTTCTACGCTCTGCATATTTTAGATTAAATCATATGAGAATTGTCTTTCAATGCCAGGGATCAACAAAAAAAGATAAAGAATTCATAAAGATCAAGGGTAACGTTAATATTAACTGTTAATTTAGTTATGTAAATATAAAATAAATAAATTAAAAAAACTTTAAATGCTATACACACACTGCCCTAACTGCGGCTCGCTTGCAGAGAGGACTTATTTCCAAAATAGAACTATCGTGCAGACAAGTTGCCGTGTCTGTGACTATTTTCTGGTAAACACCTTAAACACAGGCAAAGTACTCGAATCCTATTATGTACCAGGTAAACGAGATGCCCTCAATTGGCCGCATGCGGCATCTGCATCTAGTCCTCTTGAATAGCGCACAGTAACAGCAATTCCCATCTTCTCCAAAGCATCGCTAAAACTCTTAACAGAATCAGGTGAAGGTCTTCTATAGGACGCTTCTTGAACTGGATTATAGGGAATTACATTGACATGGCATTGAAAACCTTTGATTTTCTGTGCTAATTCCTGCGCGTGGGCAGTAGAATCATTGACCCCGGCTAGGAGAATATATTCAAAACTAATTCTTCTACCAGTTGTTTTGACATAATTGCGGCAATCACTTAATAACTCATTAAAAGGATAATGTTTGGCACTGGGAACTAACTGCTCTCTGATAGCTTGGTTAGAGGCATGTATACTTACAGCTAGAGTTACCTGGAGCTGATATTGAGCAAGTTCGGCTATTTTCTTAGGTAGCCCAACAGTAGATATAGTCAAGTTGCGCTGACCTATGCCTACATTTTGATTGAGTGAAATAACCGAATCTACAACCTGCTCCAAATTTATCAAAGGCTCCCCCATTCCCATAAAGACCACATTACTAACCCTTTGCCCAAAATCTTCAGCTACGGTCAAAACCTGATCTACAATTTCATAGGCTTGTAAATTGCGCTCAAAACCACCTTTACCGGTTGCACAAAAATCGCAAGCCATAGGACAGCCAATTTGGGTTGAGACACAGACAGTCAATCTTTTGCTGCTGGGGATACCAACTGTTTCAATAATCGAACCATCTTTTAGTTGCAGGAGATACTTGCGGGTTTTATCCGAAGCTATTTGCCGGTGATGCACTATAGAGCGCCCAACAGGATAGTCCGACATCTTATCGCGCCATTGTTTGGGAAAAACGGTAACAGAATCAAGAGAATGTATTCCTTTAGAATATATCCACTGGTGGAGCTGCTTACCTCTATAAGCGGGCTGGCCTTGCTCTTGGACCCAACTAACTAGTTCTGGCAGAGACTTACTGAGTAAAACTTGTTGTGACATCGGATTTTTGTAGAGTATAAGGCTATAATAATCCTTTTTAAATGTTCTTTTTCGCTTATGAAACAACTTCAAGGAAGGGATCTTCTCTCTCTGGCTGATTTAACCTCCGATGAACTTCACTATCTTCTCCAACTTGCCAGTGAACTCAAAAGCGGCAAGCTGAGTATTGAATGCAAAAAAGTCCTAGGTTTACTCTTTTACAAAGCTTCAACTAGGACAAGGGTATCTTTCTCGGTCGCTATGTATCAATTAGGGGGCCAAGTCATTGATCTTAATCCCAGTGTGACCCAAGTAGGCCGCGGCGAACCCATCCAGGATACAGCAAGAGTATTAGATCGTTATTTAGATATTTTAGCTGTAAGAACCTTTAAACAAGAGGATCTAGAAACCTTTGCCAGCTACGCCCAGATCCCCATCATCAATGCTTTATCCGATTTGGAACATCCTTGTCAAATATTGGCAGATTTTTTGACTATAGAAGAAAGCTTTGGCCAGCTCAAGGATATAACTTTGACTTATTTGGGAGATGGCAATAATGTAGCCCATTCCCTCATTATTGGAGGGGCTTTGGCAGGAATAAAAATACGTATTGCTACTCCTGTCGGCTATGAACCTTTGAGCTCTGTAGTTGAACAAGCCAGAGCTCTTGGTGGTGAGATTACAATCACCAATGATGCACAAGAGGCAATTGCTGGTTCTCAGGTTCTCTATACAGATGTCTGGGCAAGCATGGGACAAGAAGATCTGGCCAATGACAGGATCCCAATCTTCACGCCCTATCAAATTAATAATGCTGCTTTATCTCTAGCAGATCCTGCGGCAATAGTTTTACATTGTTTGCCAGCCCATAGAGAGGAGGAAATCACCGATGAGGTTATGGAAGGGAGCCAATCCAAAATCTGGGATCAAGCCGAAAACCGCATGCATGCCCAAAAAGCACTTTTAGCAGCGCTCATTGGGCTAGAGTGATTTCTCCCTATTTGAACTAGAGAGCCTTGGCTTTGGCTACAACATTCTCGAGCGTGAAACCAAACTCTTTGAGAAGTACCCCACCGGGGGCTGAAGCTCCAAAAGTATCAATACTGATGGTTGTTCCTTGATCTCCAACATATTTGCACCAACCCAAACTGATTCCAGCTTCTACGGCTAGACGCTTTTTAACAGCAGGAGGTAAAACCAACTCACGATATTCTTTAGTTTGCTCTTCAAACAATTCCCAACTGGGCATGGAAACTACGCGAACTTTTAATCCCTCACCGGTAAGAACTTTGGCCGCTTCTACGCACAGTCCAACTTCACTACCTGTGCCAATAAGGATAATATCAGGAGTTCCATTACTATCGCTGAGGATATAGGCCCCTTTAGCAGTATTCTCAATTGAGCTTCCAGCAAGATTAGGTAGATTTTGACGTGAAAGTGCCAAAAGAGTTGGCCTTTTACGGTTTTCTACCGCCACTTTATAGGCGCCAGAGGTCTCATTGACATCAGCAGGACGGAATACTAGAAGATTGGGAATAGCTCGCAAAGAGGTAATATGTTCGACAGGTTGATGAGTGGGACCATCTTCACCCAAAGCGATTGAATCATGAGTCATCACCCAGATCACTTGAGCTTCTGAAAGGGCAGAGAGTCTGATTGAATTTCTCATATAGTCAGTAAAGATGAGAAAAGTCGCACCATAAGGTATCAAGCCTGCTCCATAGAGTGCAATACCATTACAGATTGCTCCCATTGCATGCTCACGTACACCGAAGTGAACATTGCGATTGGCATATTGACCCTTTTGGAAATCTCCATAGCCTTTGAGTTCGGTATAATTAGAGTGAGTTAAATCAGCTGAACCACCAATTATCTCAGGTAGAACTGCAGCTAGCGCGTTAAGCACAACTTCAGAACTTTTACGGCTAGCTAGGGCCTTATCAGCAGGAGTATAAACAGGAAGAGATTTTTCCCAATTTTGAGGAAGCTCTCCTTTGAAGACCAATCTATCAAACTCAGCTGCTTCTTTGGGATACTTACTTTGATAGTCTTTCCAGAGAGATTCCCATTGAGATTCATGCTCAGAGCCTCGGCTAATGGCTTTACGGAAATGATTAAGTACATCTTCTGGAATTACAAAAGGTTCATGCTCCCAACCTAGATTTTTTCTAGTCAAAGCTACTTCATCTGGACCCAAAACTGAACCATGGGCATCAGCGGTATCTTGTTTGTTAGGAGAGCCATAACCAATCAAAGTAGTGATTTTGATTAATGAGGGCTTATCAGTCACTGCTTTGGCATTTTCAATCGCTTTGGCTATTCCAGCTAAATCATGATTGCCATCTTCAACATGCTGGACATGCCAACCATAGGCCTCAAAACGCTTGGATACATCTTCAGTAAAGGCAACATCAGTCGAGCCATCAATAGAGATGTGGTTGTCGTCATAGAGGGCAATTAACTTACCTAGCCCCCAATGTCCAGCTAGAGAGCAGGCTTCACCAGAAATCCCTTCCATATTGCAACCATCACCTAGAATCACATAGGTATAGTGGTCTATTAATTTATGATCAGGCTTATTGAAAACGCTAGCTAGGTGAGCTTCAGCTAAAGCTAATCCAACACCATTGGCGATTCCTTGTCCTAAAGGACCAGTAGTAACTTCAACCCCTGGTGTGACAAAGTTTTCAGGATGACCTGGAGTTTTGGATTTCCACTGCCTAAACTGCTTAATTTCATCGAGAGGTACACTATCATAGCCTGTTAGGTACAGCAAGGCATATTGCAGCATGCAGCCATGTCCAGCAGAAAGGACAAATCTATCCCGGTTAATCCATTTGGGGTTTTTGGGATTAAATTTCAAAAATTGATCCCAGAGGACGAAAGCCATAGGCGCTGCGCCCATCGGTAAACCAGGATGCCCTGACTTAGCCTTTTCAACTGCATCAATAGCTAGAAAGCGAATAGCATTTACACAAAGTTCTTGGAGGGACTGCTGAGTGGCAACCATAATTTTTTAGAGAATTAACTACAATAGAATATTTCTTGTTTTGAATACATCTTCCCACTGTTGGGACATCTTGGAAAGATCCAAACTATTGATACCTTTTAAAGACTAAGGAAGCGTTGTGCCCACCAAAGCCAAAGGAGTTGGAAACTGCCGCCCCCACTTGTTGAGTACGGCTGATGTCAGGAACATAGTCTAGATCGCATTCAGGATCTGGATTATCGAGGTTGATTGTAGGTGGGATTTGTCCACGGCATACAGCTAATACCGTCGCAACAGCTTCAATTCCACCGGAACCACCGAGTAGATGACCAGTCATGGACTTGGTTGAACTAATAGCTATTGCCTTAGCATGCGAACCAAAGGCTTTTTTGATAGCCTTAGTTTCTATTGAATCATTAAGAGGAGTACTTGTGCCATGGGCGTTGATGTAATTGATATCTTGAGGATTCAATTGAGCATCTTTAAGTGCCAACTCAATAGCCCGGGCAGCTCCTCGTCCATCAGGAATAGGTGAGGTCATGTGATAGGCATCGCAAGTAGTACCATAGCCAGCAATTTCTGCATATATCTTGGCGCCTCTAGCGAGAGCATGTTCAAGTTCCTCTAATAAGAGTATTCCAGAACCTTCTCCCATAACAAAGCCGTCTCGATCTATGCTGAAAGGACGACTGGCCTTGCTTGGCTCTTCATTGCGAGTAGAAAGGGCCTTCATTGAAGCAAAAGCGGCCATAGACAAAGGAGTGACCGCCGCTTCAGTTCCGCCACAAAACATAACATCGGCATAGCCATACTGTATTAATCTAAAAGCATCACCTATAGCATTAGAGCCAGCCGCGCAAGCAGTAACTGTACAGCTATTGGGGCCTCTAGCGCCGACGTGAATAGCAGTCATTCCTGCTGCCATATTGGCAATCATTGTAGGCACCATAAACGGACTACAGCGGCTAGGACCCTTACTTAGGTAGATTTCTTGTTGCTCTTCCATGACTCTGAGCCCACCTACTCCTGTCCCAATGATTATTCCTACTTGGTCAGCATTGAGTTCATTGATAATCAATTGAGAATCTGACAGGGCTTGCACACTAGCAATTACGGCAAATTGGGTAAAACGATCCATGCGTTTCGACTCTTTGCGATCTAAAAAGGCATTAGGATCAAATCCTTTGACTTCCCCCGCAATACGAGAAGCATGTTGAGATGCATCAAATAGGGTGACAGGCTCTATTCCGTTACGACCACTGATCAACCCTTCCCAATATTCAGCTATATTATTGCCGATAGGGGTAAGTGCTCCCAGTCCTGTAACTACTACTCTTCTTCGTTGCCAATTTGCCATTGTCTCTCTTTCAAATCAAATATGTTCAGAATCCGCACAGCCTTAATGTCAACTTAAGATACTAAGCCTTATCACTTACTTTGGCAAAGATGTGAGTTACTGCACTACCTACAGTTTCAATCTTTTCTGCTTCTTCATCTGGTATCTCAATATCAAAGGATTCTTCCAAAGCCATAACCAATTCAACAATATCCAATGAATCAGCACCGAGATCATTGGCAAAACTGGAATCTTTCAGAACTTGACTAGGCTCAACCCCTAACTGCGCTACTACGATTTCTTGAACTTTATTAAAAACTTCTTGTTCTTTCATTACTCCTTCTCTCTGTCTCCGCTCATTACCCTAACTTGTTTAGTCAGAGAGAAAGTGGGGCGGATAGTTACCACTTTCTAAATTTAGACAATATAATTTTTATCAGCATTTTTGATCATATCGGAAAGCGTCACACCTATTTTCTTTATTTGGACAATTTTTGTCCATGAGATCTAGTTACCAAGATCCAAACAGCAAATCAAGGCAGATTTAGTAGAGATGTCCAAACTGATTTTAGAAAGATTGACGAGATACGGTTTTTTCAAGATCAGCTTGAGTATCCTGCAGGAGCCTGACTCGACTATCTTGGGTCGCGCTGAGATTGGGGACTAGATTTTTGGCCTGCAGCGTCATGTGGAGTTGAAGTTCGGCCACATAATCCCCGATAGGTTCTCTATTTTGATCCTTTTTGCCTATAGCTACTTTCACTTTAAAATTCCACTCCTTAACGAATCTCAAAAAGCGTCTAATGGTATATGCTAACCGAAGATCTCTAGAATATTGTTTTTTGTTTATCCTTTTACACAATTCTCAATATCTAGAATTTAATATCCCCCCATGGGGCATATTCGCAGAAATCTATTAAGATAGATGAATATTCTAATAAAAATAAAGTTCTGGGAAATATATTTTGTTGTTAACTTCATCGTCAAGGCGGCCAGATATCGACATTAATGAGTTACAGGATGCAAAATCGGTATGCATACTCTCTGGAGTATTAGTCTGCGCTCCTGTATTTGTAGAGGCCCCGCTGGTAAGAACCATGCCTGTTTTAAGTTTATTTTCGACAATAATACTATTGTTGTTGAGCTACTATTTGCTTAAAAATCCCAGAACAAAAGTATGGGGAGATCTCCTAAGAGGATTTAGTTATTCTTGGCTGGCTGGAGCTATATATTGGGGCTGGTTTCGTCATGAGCCATTGATCCATATTCCTATAGAATCCCTTTGTCTCCCATTTGTTATATATGCACTATCGCGCGGTAAACATCAGATTGGCGGATTGTTTTACCTAGGATCTCTTGTGGGAACTATAATTACAGATATATACTTTTACTTAACAGGTCTAATACCTTACTGGCGGCAAATCATGGCCGCCGAAGATGGTAGTCTCATTGCTTCAGTTCTTCATAAGGCCTTAGCACAAATCCAAAATCCCTGGGGTATCAGTTGGGCATTTGTATTAGTTAGTGTTCTATTAAGCTTGGGTTTATACGCGCTTAGACAACAAAAATTACATTGGTGGAGTTTTGCTGGCGCAATTTTAAGTACAATTTTGGTTGACGGTTTATTCGGGGTTGCAGCTTATCTTGTCTGAAAAATAAATCTGCAATATCTCTTGTTGTTAATTGATGACTGGTAAAGATGATCATTTAGATTCTCCAGGTTTACTATGGCTTGAAAAGACCGTCGAAGATATGATGGGTGAGCCATATTTGGTGGTTCATACGAGCAAAGGAACTGGTTGTCTTGAGTTAACAGACAAGAACTATTGGACTATTGGACGTGGTAGAGATAACGTCCTAGTAGTACCTGACAACTGCATTTCGCGCAATCATGCCATTTTGCAACTAACCGAAAACGGTCTATTTTATTTGATAGACTTAGGCAGTCGCAATGGAACCTTCATCAATGGCAGACGTGTCAGTATACCAATTATTTTGAGAGATGGAGATACCATTACTTTTGGTAAAACACAGCTAGAATTTCATGTCCCAAATTCTCCTGCTAAACAAGGAAAATTAGACTCTCAAAAGAAAACCTTGATAGGCGATAGAGATACCCAGACCTCTGCAATGCTTGAGCGTCGATTAATGTCGGTGATGGTCATCGATATACGCAATTATACTGTTTTAGCTAGACAGATAGGAGAAAAAAGGCTCTCTGAGATGATCGGTTATTGGTTCAGAGAGTCAGGACAAATCATCAGGGATTCGGGCAGTTGGATTGATAAATATATTGGGGATGCTGTGATGGCAGTATGGTTACACAATAGATCTGAAATATCTAGCAAAGAACTTTTCAGTATTCTTTGGGCTGTTTATCAAATTTCTCAATTAACTAATACCTTAACTCAACAATATGATCTTCCCTTTAAGCTTACTGCAGGGGCAGGAATTAACACGGGCTATGCCATGATTGGCAATACAGGAAGCGATGACAATCCGGACTTTACAGCAATAGGTGATACAGTTAATACTGCCTTTCGTTTAGAATCAGCTACCAAGGAAGTAGGAGTAGATTTGGCTGTTGGAGAGACTACCTATGAACATCTAAACAAACTGATATCACAAGAGGATTTTTTTCAAGAATACTCAGTACAACTTAGAGGGTATGAAAAGCCAATCACTATGTTTGGCATTGATTTTAGCAATTTTAATGAGTTGATTCTATCTCAAGCAAATATCCAGAAGAATTAATCAGACAATCAAGTTCAAAGACTCTGGCAAATTCTTCAATTACACTTGAGCGAACCTGTTCTATTTGAATTTCTGGAATGAATTGGGACATATTATTCATTTTTTCTCCTTGAAGGCCGCAGGGGATAATATGCTCAAATCCAGCAAGATCTGCGTTGACATTGATAGCAAAACCATGCATCGTAATCCAACGACTGACTTTAATTCCCACAGAAGCAATCTTGCAGCCATCTAGCCAAACACCAGTTACCCCTTGACGTCGCACCGCTGGCAAACCGTAGATTTTGAGCGTTTCTATAATTACACTTTCTAGTTGTCTGAGATACCAGTGCAGATCTTTGTGATGATAGTTTAGATTTAAAATAGGGTAGCCAACTATCTGCCCAGGGCAGTGATATGTCACCTCTCCCCCCCTTTCTACCCTATGAATTGGGTGAATAGGGCTATCTGGTTCAAACTTTAAATATTGTAAAGATGAACCTGTTCCCAGTGTATAGACTGGTGGGTGTTCGAGCAAGAGCAAAGTATCCGGCAGATCAGATGAATGTTGTCTCTCGTTTACCAATATATGTTGTAATTTCCAGGCTCTTTCATAAGCAATCAGACCCAGACAATGAACATGACAAAGTCTTGACATAATTTTATCAGTTTAATCTTGAAGAAATATAACACTATGCAAAGGAAAATAACAACGATTCCTTAAATAAAAGGATAATCAAAATAATTGAGATTAGAAGTGTTAATCTAGAAAGTAAGAAAAAGCTATTTGAATCGTCTTGATTTCTAGAAACAGGAATCATATTCAACGACAATGGAGGAGAAGATATGAAGCTCTTGATCCAGGGAAATAACGTTACAGTAACAGAGGCAATCAATGATTATGTCCAACAAAAATTAGAGAAATCTATTAAGCATTTTGAGACATTAATTACCAAAGTTGAGGCTCATTTGTCTGTTGCGCGCAATCCAAGAATCAGCAATAACCAGAAAGTAGAGGTTACTGTATATGCCAACGGTTCTGTAATACGCGCCCAAGAAAGTAGCGAGACCCTCTATGCCAGTGTGGATATGGTATCTGACAAAATAGCTCGTCAACTTCGTAAATATAAAGAACGTCAATTAGATCATAAAGAAAAAGTTTATCTTAAAACCGGTGATCTCGTGACAGAGCAGCCAGTTAGCGAGAGTTTAATTAGTAATTTAACCCCAACTCTACCAGCCGAGATAGTACGTAGTAAATATTTCGCCATGTCAGCAATGACCATAGAACAGGCATTAGAAAATCTTCAGTTAGTAGATCATGATTTTTATATGTTTCGCAATCAGCAAACTGATGAAATTAACGTGATTTACAAGCGAAATCATGGTGGCTATGGTGTGATTCAACCTCGTCTAGCTCAATAAAATTAACCAATTTAAATCAAATCCTCCTTGTTTTACAGCAGGGGAGGATTTTTTTGACTTTAAGCAAATTTACTGTTAATATAATTGGGTTTAATTTTAAATGAATTTATTTTTTTTATGAACAAGATTTTCGTTAGATTGCTGATATGTTCTGGTTTGACAGCATTTGTAGCAGTAGAGCCAACTCTAGCTGCCCCACCTAGCCTCAATGATGGAATAATCTGCGTAGCAGGCAAAAAGGGTGGTTACTATTTCTATACTTCCACAATTGATGATGCCTCCATCAAACTTAGACAACCAGTTTCTATTACTATTTTGCAAAAGCAGATCACAGTAGGAGAAAATGATTTGGTGATCATCGATAAAAGCAAAAATACTGTTACTCTAACTGATATTGAAAGCGAGACTATCTCTAATCCTGAATCCCAAATTGTCGATACAGCAACCACCTCGCTAAGTGGCAAGAATATATTTACAGGCAAAACCAAAAATGGTACTCCTATAAGCTTTGCCTTATCTAGTAACTATTCCAAAATTAAAATCAATCACGCTGGTAAAGTCTATTCAGGTAAATGCCAATAATTACTCTTAAAACCCCTCTAGTTAATTTTGGAGGGGTTGCTTACTCTTTTTAAGTAAGTAAAATTCTTATTTTTGTGATCTAATTCAAATTTGGCGAAATTTTCTTTCATACTATCTATTTTTAAAAGAGAAGCCAAACTATCAAGTGGAGTAATTACCTCTTCAGCCTCATCAAATTGTCTATTTATTCTGGCAATATCTTGATCGTTTAATAGAGAAGAATTTTTAGGGTACCAAGCAGAAGCCATGTGGCAAGAAGGAAAAAATAAATCAATTGCTCCTGGAGAATAAATCAGGGTATTTTTTGTTTTACAAGATTGTAATAATTCTAAAAAGTCTTTTTTTTCTTCTTTATTAAACCACAGAGAAACTAGTGTTTTTTCGGATTTAGACTCAATCCATATTTGATGATAAATTTTGAAAAATACTAAATCATAACCAATAATCACACAAATACTAAGCCCGACAAGTAAAATATTTCTATTAATATTAATTTTAAATTCAGGCAAAGCTCGACTAGCTAGTAATGAACATCCTATTGGTAATAAATAAACATAATAACACCATGAGCTATTATGGCCAAAAAAGAAAATTATAAAACCTAGATGAAGCAATAATGTTGTGATTTGAACTTCAGCTATACGAACTATATCACCGTTGGTATTATTCTTAATTATTTTAAGATATAGTAAAATGCTTGAAATAAGAAGCACAATCGATAAAATAACCCATAAACTAACTCCAGTGCCAATATAATAACTGAATTTCATACCTGGTGGGGCAAAAAAACCTTTTCCTCCGCCTCCAAAAAAACCGAATTCAGGCTGTTTATAATCTTTAGCTGCTTGTAGTGGAATTAAGCTATGTATTAATGCTGTTAAACCATAGTTAATAATGATCCAAAAAGACATAGCTAAAAAAGTAACACTGGCAGGAATCATTTGATAAATCGTATCAAGAATATTTCTTTTATGTTTGAGTAAATCAATTGAGTATAAAATCAACAAAAGAAATATATAAAAATAGGACAAACTTGCCTTAGTAAAAATACTAAATATTAATACTACTAGAGCATATTTTTTTCTACCAGCCAATTGTTCACTAAGTGCTAAACAGATAAAAAAAGGCTCTATTGCATGAGTAAGATTGATATTGTAGTTGCAAAAGAAAGAAAAAGGTATGGCAATAGCTAAAAATATTACACCTAGAGTTTTTAAATTTGCTAAATAAGCAATTTTAGCTAAAGTATAAACAGATAAAAGTTTAAATATTAAAACTAAAGCCCAAAAAACTTGAGGTGTTCTTCCAAATATTTTGTACCAAATATGTGCTATTGATAAAGGCAGCAGTCCATAAACATAGGAAAAATCCACCGTTGGTATATAGCCTTGGGAAAATAAGTAATCCGCTTTTAATCCTGCCCCAGTATCAAAGAACAAAAAACTCATTGAAGCCCCCATTGGATACCACAATATGAACATTCCAATGGTAACTAGGGAAAAAATTAACCAGATATTAAAATAACTTAGAGAATTTTTACTTTTAAAAATAAGAGTGTTAAGTCTTTGTGATAATCTCATCTTTACTAAGGTAAAACAAATTTATATATACAGTGATTCTGGCATATATTCAGACGCAAGGATTCATTTGAAAAATAATAGCGGGGCGAAATCTGGTAAAGTATTGGCAATAAGAAGATTACTTAACTTAAAACATGCGCTTACACTTGTCAACAAAAAGCAAAAGTCTTCTCGGGGCCTTCCCTCTCTTGATGAGCCTGGCAGCAAACAGTGCTATTGCTGAAACCACATTACAAACCCGTCTTGGCCCGCTTACACTGCAACAGGGTTATCCTACCAAAGAAACCTCCAATAGACTCTATGATGAGATGGACTTTCAGCGGGCCACGCAGGCTTATTTATGGGCCTTGCCTGCGGTAGGATTCAAGGCTTTGATGGATGCTAATTTCAATACTTTTGGGGCTCGTCCAGGTGATATTGTTCTTTATCAAGACCTTAAAGATAAAGCGGGGATGCTCACACCAAACATCACCACACTCTATGCCTTTAGCTTTTGGGATCTTTCAAAAAATGGTCCAATGGTCATCGATGTGCCTGCTGGGGCAACAGCAGGTGGCGTTCTGGATATCTGGCAGCAACCCGTCAGCGATATGGGACAGACTGGCCCCGACAAAGGATCCGGCGGCAAATATTTGATCTTGGCACCTAATAGTCCTGATATTGATGCACCTGGCTATCGGGTGTTCCGTTCGAGTAGTAATCAAGTCTGGTTTGGAACGCGCGGCCTTGATCCAGATAAGGCTGTTGCTAAGGCGATAATTCGCAAGTTTAAGATCTACAGTTGGAATGACCGCGCTAATCCTGTTGCGACTCGCTTTGTTCCTGTTGGTGGCCGCGCTTGGACCTCAGCTCAACCCAACACTCTTGAATATTGGCGTTTACTCTCAGAGCTCTATCGCAACGAGCCTGTTGCTCCTCGTGATCGCATGATGTTTGGTATGCTCTCATCACTTGGTATCTCGCCAGGCAAACCCTTTAACCCTAATGCTCGGCAAGCAAAGATCCTCACTGATGCGGCTCAAGTCGGTGAGCTGATGGCGCGTACCATCGCTTTTGAAAAACGTTACCAAGGTTCAACTGTCTATCCCGGCAAGCATTGGGAATATGCAGTATTATTTGATTTGGATCAAGAGAATCCAGCTAAAACTCTTGTGCAGTTTGATGAGCGCTCTTCTTGGTTCTATGAGGCAATCGGTATGTCGGTCGGCATGCAAGGCCGTATCTTAGGCGCAGGCCAAGTTTACATTGAAGTCTCAAAAGATAAAAATGGCAACTGGCTTAGCGGTAGTAAGTTCTACAAACTTCATGTGGATTCTAACCCCCCAGTTAAGCAGTTTTGGTCTATCACTCTTTATGACAATGTCTCGCGCGGGCCACTAATTACCTCACAAGGTTCAGCTGACTTGAGTTCACGTAAGCCGGATTTGATCACGAACCCTGATGGATCAGTAGACCTCTACTTCGGTCCAACTCGACCTGCCAATGCAACCAACTGGATCCAAACTAACCCAGGCAAGGGCTACTTTCACTACTTCCGTTTTTATGGACCATTACAAGCATACTTTGACAAAACCTGGCAGCTCAATGACATTGAGCCAATTGCTCGCTAGATTGGGAATGCGCGATCTCTTAACTAATAACTTGGCTGCCTGAGACCCCTTGAACGATTAGGTATATTTTTTCAATTTCTAGATAATCCCAACAGGGAGAAAATTGAGGAAGTATTTCTTTGGTAAAAGCTTCTGAAGCCCGAGAGCGGTAACGATTGGGATTAATCAGAACTGATAATGTTCTTGTGACTTCTACATCTTTAATGCGCACTGTTTTAAGAATTTGCATTTGCAACTCTTTTTGAATTGCTGTAGTAGAAATAAAGGCAGCGCCTAACCCGGCTTGGACAGCATTTTTGATTGCTTCGATTGAATTTAGTTCCATTTCCACTTTCAATCTTTTGACATCAATTTCATAGTGAGTGAGAACCTTATCAATGACTTTACGGATAGTAGACTGCGAATCTAGAGTAATAAATTTGAGTTTATAGAGATCTTCTTTTTGTATTAACTCTGCCTTAGCTAAATGGTGATCAGGCGGTAAAACTAACGCCAGTTCATCTTCGGCGTATGGTAAAGATTTGAGGGTTTCTTGTAATTCAATAGGAACTTCTCCTCCTATAATCGCTAGATCTATTTGTCCATTGGCGATACTCCAAGAAGTTCTTCTAGTTGAGTGAACTTGTAATTGAACGGTAACTTCTGGATATTTCTGACGAAACATACCAATCATTCTGGGTAGTAGATATGTTCCAGTAGTTTGAGATGCTCCTACAATTAGGGTTCCACCTTGCAAACTGCCTAAATCTTCAAGAGCTCGGCAGGTTTCTTGACAAAGACTGATAATTTTTTCTGCATAGTTAAGTAACAGATGGCCTGCCTCAGTTAGCTGCGCTTTTCTGCCACCTCGATCAAAAAGATGGACATTGAGTTGTTTTTCTAGATTTTGTACTTGTAAACTAACAGCTGGTTGTGACACATAAAGAGTATCAGCTGCTTTTTTAAAACTACCTTCAAGAGCTATGGCTTTGAGGATGCGGAGTTGATCTAGCGTGAATGGTATATCAGACATAGACCCTTTAATAGCTGAAACAAGCCGAAGCAAATTATCCTGTCAATAATTGACAGTAGCATAAGTATGGGGATAAATTACTTTACAATCAGTAATAATATCTATTATTTTGCTATTTTGTTATGAATTCTCTCAACAATAGTCCTAACTTTATCAATCATTACATTATGTTTGGACTGCTGTTGGGGTTTGCTTTGCTTCACAGTGGATTAGCTGCTTTACGACCTTGGGCAGAATCCAAAGTAGGTCCTAGAATTTATAGAATTTTTTTTGCCCTATGCAGTCTTCCATCAGCTTTAATTCTGATTCTGTTTTTTTTAAGCCATCGTTATGAAGGTTTGATTTTCTGGCAGCTTCAAAATGTAGCTATTGTTAAGCCTTTGGTCTGGCTACTTTCTGCTATTTCTTTTATTTTTCTCTATCCAGCTACTTTTAATTTGCTAGAAATTGCTGCAATTCAAAAGCCACAAGTTCATCTATACGAAACAGGTATTATTCGTATCTCCCGTCACCCCCAGATGGTCGGCCAAGTTCTTTGGTGCATCGCTCATACCCTTTGGATAGGCAGCAGTTTTACTCTTTTGACTTCATTGGGATTAATTGCTCATCATCTGTTTGCTGTTTGGCATGGAGACTATCGCCTAGAAAAACGATACGGAGAGGCTTTTAGAGCTCTTAAAGCTAGAACTTGCGTGATTCCTTTTTTAGCAGTTTTAGATGGTCGTCAAAAGCTTGTTTTGGGCGAATTTCTCAAGCCTGCTTATTTAGGCGTGACAATCTTTATTGTTCTGCTCTGGGCAGCTCATCCCTGGCTGATGAGCATTTCCATAGGGCAGCTGGGAATCTGATTGACATAGAGCGCACAGTCCAAATAGTTCAATAGTGTGATAGAAAACCTTAAAATCCTCAGACTTGGATATTTGGGAAATAGGTTTATCCAGAGGGCAAATATCCAAAGCGATTATCTTACCGCAGCCTAGACAGTTGAGATGATGGCTATGTGTGGGGGTGATCAAACTGTAAAAAGATTCTCCCACTGGAGTTAGTCTCTCTTGGATGGCCCCTTCAAGTTTGAGGGATTTTAAAACCCGATAAACTGTCGCCAACCCAATTCCCTTTTTTTGATTTCGCAATTCTAGATATAACTCCTGAGCGCTTAGCTCTTTACGGAGAAGTTGCAGAACTTGGAGAACTTTGTCTCGGCTTGTATTCGTGCGAGTCGTCATAGTCGCAAATTTAAGCTAAAGGGAAATTCTGAACAATCCAATCTTTGATTAATCTATTTACTTGATCTGGTACCTCATCATGTGGACAATGTCCAGCTTGCAGATAATGCTCATCTAGCTTAGGGTAATATTGACGAAATTTAGTAGCTCTTTGTCTGACATTCATCCAGGGATCCCCTTCCCCCCAGATCAACAGTAAAGGACAACTTAAGCGGCTTAAGAGTATATCTACCTTTTCCCCTTGAGGAGTTTTAAAAACAGAAGCAAAAACTTCAGCTGCGCCAGGGTCACAAGATGGTCTATAAATATCTTCGACCAATTGGTCTGTAACTGCACTCTTATCTAGATATACCTTTTCCAAGGTCTTGCGAATATTGCTTCGATTTCTCGTATATTCAAAGATTAATCGGGTAGCCCAGCTCTGAGATAAAAAAGCGCTGGTAAATTTACCAATTAGTGTTTTAAAGGTGTTGGGAGATGGCTCTATATCACTAAAAGGCCCAGCGCTATTGAGTAAAATTATCCCTAGCGCTCTAGCAGGAACCTGCGAGGCCAGAGCTAAACAGGCATAGCCTCCCAAAGAGTTGCCAGCTAAGATTGCAGGCTTTTTGACTATCTCTAAAATAAAATCGGCCAATTGATCTTGCCAAAGCTGACCACTATAGGGGATATTGGGCTTGTCTGAACGGCCAAAGCCCAACAAATCAATTGCCCAAACTTCAAAATCTTTTTGTAAATCTTCTATATTTTTGCGCCAGTGATCTGTCGATGCTCCAAACCCATGCACTAATATTAGGGGAGGATAATCAGCATGTGTTTCTCCAGCCTTTACATAGTGAATCTTATAACCTTGCCAAATCCAGAACTGGCTTTTAGTAGAAGTTGTTTGCATATTACTAATAATTTTAACTGAAACACTCCCAAAGTTAGGGAGTGTTATAGAGAGAGTCTATCTATGTTTCAATGATCTGGTAGTCACCCAACCACCTTCACGTAGTTGTGACCAGTTGTTATCAGTACGGCCAGATAAGAAAACGCGGTGACCGTCTTCTAGAGAACCAATGATAGTAGAAGTAGCGCTTGGATTGTCATGGACATTTACTCTATTGCCATGGCCTTCAACGTATGCTTCAAGATTTCCAGCAGCTCCTTCAGCAACATGATGATGAGCCCTCTTAAGGTAAAGAGGAGCGGCAATTGCTCCTAAAGCCAATAACCAGCCCCAAGGATTAAAGGGATCAGCTACTTTAGGTACGGGGATAGCAGGAGTAGGAATGCTAACTTTGGGGATTGGTAAATTGCCAAAAGCAGCTCCTTGTCCTTTAGTCCAGCCGCAAGTGAGTTTAGCAGGATGTCCATCACGGCTCAATGTCAAAATCACATCAGCTCCATCGGTACCTTTGGGAGTAATTGAAACTACATTGTCTACCTTAAAGCCTTTGGATACAGCAGCATCTTCACAAGCTTTTTGAGCAGTTTGAGCTATATCAGCTTTTTGAGCAAAAGCCAAGGGAGCCACAGAAACAGCAATACCTGCAGCCAAGGGAATTACAGCTAAAAGTCTAGTTTTTTTCATTTTGTTATTATCTCCTAGATTATGAGTACAAAGTTTAATCAATCCGGTTTCAACAAATTCTGTAGAACTCGAATGAAAAATCTTAGTATGTTAAAGATATTACCGCAAGTTGTAAAAATTTCAATAATTAGAAAAAGAGAGAAACCCAAGTTTCTCTCTAATAAAATATTAAGATATTCTTAAGATATCAAAAAAGACTTGGTCTTAAAGTAAGTAAACAAGTCCAAAGAGAATTATCCAGACCACATCGACAAAATGCCAATATAGTTCAGCAGCCTCTACCCCAAAATGGTTCTGACTATTGTAGTGCTCATTTTTGAGGGAACGATATAGTACCATCAAAATCAGCAATAGTCCAAAGGTCACATGCAATCCGTGAAAACCTGTGAGCACGTAAAAGCAACTGGCAAAGAGATTTGTTTTGAGACCAAATGCCAAATGAAAATACTCATACATCTGTCCAGCTAGAAATATTGCACCTAGCAAAGCAGTCAGTCCAAACCAAAAACGTAGACCAGAAACATCATTTTTCTTGATGGCGACCTGTCCGCGGTGCATGATAAAACTGCTAGAGATGAGAATCAAACTGTTAATTCCAGGTAAAAGTAGTTCTCGCTCTGGGGTTCCAGCCGGCGGCCATACAGGTAAAGTAGCCCTATAGAGCAAAAAGGCTGAGAATAATCCCAGAAAAATCATACTTTCAGCAACTAAAAACAAAACTAAACCAAAGAGCCTATGATCCGGATGACCATGTTCTGCGGCATGTTCACCAAGAATGATCGAAGAGTCTTGCACTGTTTGACCTTGCATAGATTTACTCCTATAGTGATTGGGCATCAATTAGTTTGACAGCTTCTACGCTAGAGTGGTTGTGTCCATATTCGTAGGGACCTTTGACGACCACTGGTGTAGTATCAAAATTGAGAATTGGGGGAGGAGAAGAAGTCTGCCATTCTAAAGTTAGAGAATTCCAGGGATTATCACCGGCAATTTCTCCTTTAAAGATTGACCAGAAAACCCCAATTACCAGAGGCAAGCTGGAGATTGCCAAAAGATATGCGCCCCAAGTACTCAATTGATTAAGCGGCTGAAATTGAGGATCATAAAGAGCAATACGACGATTCATCCCTAAAAGCCCTAATTCATGCATGGGCATGAAGGTTAGATTTAAACCGATAAAAGTCAAAATGAAGTGCATCCTACCTAGGGTTTCATTAAACATCTTGCCTGTCATTTTGGGAAACCAATGATAGAAGCCAGCAAACAAACCAAGTACACTTCCGCCAAATAGTACATAGTGGAAATGTCCAACTACAAAGTAAGTATCATGGACATGGATATCTAGGGGAACTGAGGCTAACATCACACCGGTGATTCCACCAATGACAAAAGAGGAGACAAAACCAATAGCAAAGAGCATAGCTGAATTTAAGCTAATCTTTCCACCCCACATGGTGGCACACCAACTAAAAATCTTGATTCCTGTTGGCACGGCTATCAGCATAGTTGTTGCCATAAAGAAAAGCCTTAACCATCCAGGTGTCCCACTGGTATACATGTGGTGTGCCCAGACAATCAAACCCAAAAAACTAATGGCCAAACTAGAATAGGCGATTGCCCGATAGCCAAATATTGGTTTGCGCGCATGGACCGGAATCACGTCAGAAATGGCACCAAAAAAGGGCAAAATCATAATGTAAACTGCCGGATGGGAATAGAACCAAAATAAATGCTGATAGACTATAGGATCTCCCCCACCAGTTGGATTAAAAAAGCTTGTTCCAGCTATTAAATCAAAAGACAGAAGGATAAGCGCCGCTGCTAGAGCAGGAGTAGAAAGTAGGATCAAGGCGGAAGCCGCCAACATAGACCAGCAAAACAAGGGCATTTTGTGGATATCCATACCAGGAGCGCGCATCTTCAACATAGTTGTAATGAAGTTGATTGCCCCAAGAATAGAGGAAGTTCCTACTATCAAAAGACTCATGATCCAGAGCTCTTGGCCCCATTTGCCACTGAGCAGACTCAATGGAGGATAAGAAGTCCAGCCTGCTTGAGGAGCGCCAACCAAAAGGCTAGTTAGCAACAATACCCCGCCAGGAGGAGTTAACCAGAAGGCAATGGCATTGAGCCGAGGAAAAGCCATATCTTCAGCTCCAACCATCAGGGGAATTAGATAGTTGGCAAAACCAGCACCGGCAGGAACAATCCAAAGGAAAATCATAATTGTTCCATGCAAGGTAAGTGCCTGGTTATAAAACTCTGGGCTGATAAAGTCTGAAGCGGGGGTTGCCAGCTCCGTTCGCATTAACTCGGCAAAAAAACCACCCACAAAATAGAAAACAAAGGAGGTAACTAGGTACTGTATGCCGATTACCTTATGGTCGGTGTTGAATGTGAAATAGTCCTGCCACTTGCGCTGCTGAGGACTATCAATATGATGAGGATTTGAGACTTCCAATGGTGTTGTCATAGTAAATTAAAACGGATAATTTAATGCTCTAGATGAAGTTGCTCAAGCTCTGGTAGTAGTCCCAGCGATTTGACATGAGGAAGCAAAAATTCGGTCTCTGGAGAGGCGCTTGCGACCTTTTGGGTTTCGGTAGATTCGCTTTTTTCTACGGTGTTGTCCTTTAGCCATTGTTGGTAATCCTCAGGGCTTTGAACATAAAGAACTGTTTTCATTCCACCATGATAGGCGCCACATAGCTCAGCGCATACAATTGGATACTGTCCAACCTTATTAGGGGTGAAGACAAGTTCAGTTACCCTACCTGGAATCACATCTTGCTTGATCCTAAATTCAGGTAACCAGAAAGCATGAATTACATCATTGGCTTCCATCTCCAATTCCACAGTCTTGCCTACAGGTACATGTAGCTCTCCTGTGACTATTCCACCTTGGGGATAGTTGAAGATCCAGGCATATTGCATGGCATTGACCTTTACTTTCAGGTCTACTTGATCTTCAGATTCGCTAGGGACGCCTAATCCATAGGCCAAATCTTTTGAAGACAAATCAAGCGCGAGCATATTTTTTTGATCCATGGGAGCCGAATGATGGGCATGTAGTCCCACATCATGCGCCGCATGGGGATCTAGTCCCCCCATGGTGTTGTAAACTTCAAAACTGTAAATAGCAAGTATGAATACTACAACAGCCGGAATTGCCGTCCAGAGAATCTCCAAAGGGACATTCCCTTCAATGGGAGGCCCATCAGTAGTATCTCCTTGACGGCGGCGAAAACGAACCATGCAATAGAGCAAGATTCCTTGAACCAGAAGAAATAGACCAGTACCTATGGTCATCATGACATCAAATATGCCATCGATTACCTCTGCCTCATCGGAAGCTGCTATCGGCATCAACCCGTGATTCTGTCCATACCAGAGACTGATCAAGGTAAGGGCAATGCCTATGATCAACGTGATGATATTACTTGGAATATTCAAAGTTACCCCGAGATAATTTATATAATTAATTGCCTACTTTTTAAGGGTAAGCTATCAGCTATTGATTTGTTAGATATCTAGGTTACTTTCTGTTAATATCTTTAGATTTTCTTTGGGATCGGCGCAATAAGTTTACAAATCATGCGTCGCTGGAGTTAGTAATTTAGAATAAGCTTGATTAAGTTTTAAGTCTTGGTAAAAAAACGAGCGTCTCTAAGGAAATAGTGTTAGTTTGTTGGTTAGGTCTCACCTTTCTTGTTAAGGAAATAATACAAAACAATGCAAAGTGAATCTATTTTTAACTATTCTCCATCAGAGAATCCCAAGGTGATGCTCTGGATGCGTCGTTTTGTTTGGAAAATTATAGTAGCCACTGTTGCCTTGATGATAGTCGGTAGCTCTACTAGAGTGATGAATGCTGGCTTAGCTTGTCCTGATTGGCCTCTTTGTTATGGGCAGCTACTACCTAGCAAATATCTCCTCAATCTCCAGGTCTTTCTGGAATGGTTTCATCGCCTTGATGCTGCCTTGATTGGACTTAGTACTCTAGCTTTAGCTGCTTTAGCTTGGTTTTACCGCAAGGACTTACCATTGTGGTTTCCAATTCTCTCTACAGTTGCCTTAGGTTTAATTATCTGGCAAGGGGTTCTTGGAGGACTCACAGTGACCCAACTGCTGCGCTTTGATATTGTGACTGCCCATTTGGGTACTGCGTTATTATTTTTGAGTACTTTGGTCTTTATTGCCGTTGCTTCAGGTCAATACCAAATGCGAAAAAATTCTAAAGCTCTGTTTTGGAGTGGTTTAGTTGCTGCATTAGTGATATATACTCAGAGCATCTTGGGAGGTTTGGTTGCCTCACGCTGGGCCTTACACCAATGCCTAGCTGATACTAAGCTTTGCCAAGTTATCAACAACCATCTCTTTGGAGTATTGCCCTCTAGTTTGGTGATTCTATTGCTATTTATCCTAAGCTTCAGACAAGATTGCTCTGCTATAGTTCGAAAATTAGCCCTTGCGGCGATGGCTTTATTAGTTACACAAATTTGCTTGGGAGTTGCTACTATGCGTTTGCATCTTCAGGTAGAGCCTCTGACTGTTGCCCATCACACTGTAGCAGCATTGTTATTGTCAGTTTTGGTTGCTTTCAGCATCCTAGCTCATCGTAATGCCTATGAGGTAAAACTATGATTGATACACCATTTATCAGATTAAATCAAAATATATTAGAGGTTTGCAAAAGCTACTATCAATTAACCAAGCCGCGTATTATTCCTTTACTTTTGATCACCACAGCGGCCTCTATGTGGATAGCCTCAAATGGTCAAGTTGATCCAATCAAGCTTCTATTAACTCTTGTCGGTGGAACTTTAGCTGCAGCCTCTGCCCAGACTCTCAATTGTATCTATGACAGGGATATTGACTACACCATGGAGCGTACCAGAAGCAGGCCAATTCCCTCTGGTAGGGTGCAGCCTCTGCATGCTCTTATTTTTGCTTTGGTTTTGGGTTTAGCTTCTTTTTCAATTCTCACTCTGTGGGTAAATCTTCTGAGCGCTTTGCTCTCAATGACTGGCATTGTTTTCTATATGCTGATCTACACCCATCTGCTCAAACGCAATACTACTCAAAATATTGTCATTGGCGGAGCTGCAGGCTCTATTCCCCCGTTAGTTGGCTGGGCAGCTGTGACAGGTGATCTTTCTAGCGCTGCTTGGTTGTTGTTTTTGTTTATCTTTCTCTGGACACCTCCGCATTTTTGGTCTCTAGCTTTGATGCTCAAAGATGACTATGCTCAAGTTCATGTTCCTATGCTGCCGGTAGTTGCAGGTGAGCAAAAAACTGTCCAGGGAATATGGTTCTACACTCTTTTGGTAGTGCCTTTGAGCTTTGCTTTTATCTATCCTTTGGGGGTTTTAGGTCCAGTTTATGGTTTCTTTGCTCTTACTTTGGGTTACTTGTTTATTAAGAAGGCATGGCAGCTTAAACAAGGTCCCACAGATAGAACATTAGCCAAGTCTCTTTTTAAGTTTTCGATCTTTTATGTCATGCTCATGTGCACCGGTATGGTTATAGATTCTCTTCCAATGGTTAGATCCTTAGTTGCCATTTGTGAGCAAGGATTGAAATCTATGGTCTAAGTGTGGCTCGATTGAATTAGCTAGTTCATCTAGCATTATTTCTCTCAGGTCTGAGTAATCAGGGACATCTGTTTCAATAGCAACAAGTCCCTTTTTTTTCCTAAGAATATTTAGCCATTGCCTGCGCCAAGTACCATTTTCAAATATTCCATGCAGATAAGTACCCCAAACATTGAGCTGATGGTTTACTATCCCAAGACTTTCATCCTCAAATAGCATAAGAAAATCTCGATTTGAATATTCACTGATTCCTTGATGTATTTCATAGCCAGTTACTTTTTTGGCAATCGGCAAAAATTTCGAGATTACTTGTCTTTGTTTAGTTAATTTCTCTTGAGTAAAAGTTGTACTCATTGGTAATAAGCCAAGTCCCTCTTGGTTCAATATATTACCTTGGGCCAATTGGGGATCTTTTAGTTGCTGACCGAGCATTTGAAACCCAGCGCAGACTCCCAAAATTGTGCCACCATTGGCTAAATATTGCTCAATTTGTTTAGCCATACCACTTTTATATAGCTCATCGAGATCTGCGCCAGTTGTCTTACTTCCAGGTAAAATCACCGCATCCGGCATTCCCAAATTCTGGTTGAGAGAAACATATTTTAAAGAAACCGTAGATTCAGCTTCTAAAGGATCAAAGTCAGTAAAATTGGCAATTCGTGGCAATTTGATTACAGAAATATTAATTTCTGCTTGCGATTTGCGAGAACTTCTCTCTAACAAATCTAGTGAATCTTCTGCTGGTATGGCTAAATTTAACCAAGGAATGACTCCCAATACCGGAACTTGGGTATATTCCTCAAGCCAAAGCAATCCAGAATCTAGCAAAGATTTATCCCCTCTAAATTTATTGATGATAATTCCCTTAATTAATTCTCTTTCATCTGGATCTAGTAACTGCAATGTTCCTACAACATGAGCAAAAGAGCCACCTCGATCGATATCAACTACCAAAATTGTTGGCGCTTGGAGATATTTAGCAACCCTCATGTTAGTGAGATCTCGATGTTTCAGGTTGACCTCCGCTGGAGAGCCGGCTCCTTCACAGACTAGCCAGTCGTATTGCTCAATTAGAGAGTCTATGGCCGAGGTGATAGTTTGCCACCCTCTGTTGAAATAATCCTGATAGTAATTTGCCGCTGTGGTTTGGCCGACTATCTGTCCATTAAAGATAACCTGCGAAGTCATATCACCTTGAGGTTTAAGCAAGATGGGATTCATGCTAACTTGCGGGGTTGTTTTAGCTGCCCAGGCTTGGATAGCCTGGGCGTAACCCATCTCGCCGCCTGTTTGGGTAACATAGGCATTAAGGGACATATTCTGTCCCTTAAAAGGAGTAACCCTATGACCACGGCAAGCTAAGATTCGACAAATTGCAGCAGTAATCAGGGTTTTACCAGCACTAGAGGTAGTCCCGACTATCATTAAAGAAGGCATTGTGTTAATTTAACCTAAAAATCAGGCAAGCAAGAAGTAATGACCATCTCATCTGCTAATTGGAAATCATATCAATTTCTATCACGCTTTTATCGTCTTTCCCTAGTCAGTATGCTATCAAACATGATGGTCCCTCTAGCGGGCTTGGTAGATACTGCCTTTTTGGGGCATTTAGCTGATATAAAGCATTTGGCAGGAGTGATCCTCGCTTCGATTCTCTTTGACTATCTCTATCGAGTTCTCAAATTTCTGCGCTCAAGTACTAATGCTATTACTGCCGCAGCTAAAGGACTCGAAGATGATCGGGCGATTTTGGTAGCTGGAATCCAAAGTGCCTTAATTGCTCTAATAATTGGTTTGTTGATCCTAGCAATTCAATATCCCTTGCAAAAAATAGGTTTTGCTTTGCTCAGTGGAACTCCTGATGTGGAGATTTCTGGGGCTGAATATTTCTCTGGCAGGATTTGGGGCGCCCCGGCAGTACTATTAAATTTTGTCTTGTTTGGTTGGTTTCTAGGTCGAGAGATGAATAGTGTTGTACTTTTGATCTCATTGATTGGGAATCTATCTAATGTATTTCTAGACTATCTGATGATTGTAAAGTGGGGCTGGGCCAGTTATGGAGCAGGGATTGCTACTGCCTTGAGCCAGTATTTAGCTCTTTTTATTGGACTAATTGCTGTGGCTATGACAATCAACTGGTCTTTGCTGCCAGAGGCACTTGCTCAAATAAGAGAAAAAGGCAGCTTCAAAGATACATTGGCTCTTAAGACAAATATTTTGATTCGTTTTGTTGTTCTGATTTCTACCTATGCCCTTTTTACCAACATCAGTTCGCTCTTTGGCACTAACACATTAGCTCAAAATGGAGTGATGCTCCAGATTGCCTTGCTGAGCCAATTTACAGTCAATGGCGTCGGGCTGACCACCCAAACTTTAGCTAGCAATTTCAAAAGTAAAGGCAATAAAGAGCAGCTATTACCTCTTTTGGTTGTCGCCACTGTCACTAGTTTGGTGATTTCTCTGCTGATTGCCTTGGCTTGTTTTCTTTTTCCAGATCAGATCTTTGGACTTTTGAGCGATCATGCTGAAATCAATGAAAATATTACCAAGGTATCTTTCTGGTTGTTACCATTGTTAGAAGTCACAGCCGTTGCCTTTATGCTGGATGGTTATTTTACAGGACTCAAAGAAGGTAAGGTCTTGCGCAATGCTGTGCTATTTGCTTTTTTTCTAGGTTATTTGCCTTTTTTGGCAATTGCTCTGTATCTGCATAGTAACAATTGGCTCTGGTTTTCTCTAGTCTGCTATATGGCAACTTTGGTGATTTATCTAGGTGTAAGGGTCCCTAAGACCTTGGAGTGAGCCTAATGACTGGTCTGTATTTTTAGACTGAATGAGTACCTGCAAATTACCTAAGCCAACTGGATCAATCAATTGATGCAAGGCATCTCTTTTTTTAAGCAAATCTAAGACATTATAAGAACCCGAGGAGAGCTCATTGAGTCTATCGCCCAAACCGAGAGACATTAGAAATAAAGCCTGTTTAGTTACTCCGACTAATTCTAAACCTAGTTCGGCTCCCCAGAGCTCTAGAGCTGTAAAATTGACCGAAGCGGTGATATCTTGCTTCCCTGGATAGAGGTAGGGATCGCTGTGGCGCTGTTGTTTGTAATAACATTGCAAAGTGCCCTCATTTCGCCGAATATGATAATAGCGCCTGGCATCATAACCATAGTCAATGGTAATCAGATAACCAGTTTCTAGTTTTTGGGCAATATTTTCTAGCCATAGTTTAGCTTGTAAATTAACTTCACTGCGATAGCCATCTGGATAAGAAAGTATATCGATATCCAGCATTTGAAAATATGATAGTAATTCGTCAGTTGAGGGTTTTTCCAGAGATTCTTGGAATTTTCCCTGTTGATAGTTGACATATACTTCTTTTAGTTGACCAGATTCAATTACTATCTGATGAACTGGAAAAGCATCAACCAACTCGTTACTAAAAAAGCAGCCAGTCAATTTAGGCAATTGTGACCAATCAGACCAAATAATCGGCACTGATTCTAAAAGATGAGAATTTATATAATGTTGTTGTTTTGTAAGTAATTGAGGCGAGATTTCCAGAATGTAATAGCTGATTGTTTGGTAAAATTCCGGCTGCTTATGAGATAGATAGTTGAGAATATCTACAGCTAGCTGACCTGAGCCTGCTCCCATTTCTACTAAGGCAAAATGACTTCTAGAGCCTAGCTTTTGCCAACAGTCAAAAAGCTGAAGAGCCAAAAGTTCTCCAAAATCAGCTCCCAAAGAGACTGAAGTGAAAAAATCACCCCTTTTGCCTATGCTGATATCTCCTGAAGTATAGTAACCATAGTCAAGATCATAGAGGGCATGATCCATATATTCGGCAAAGGTTAATTTGCCAGAATCTAAGAACAAGTCAGTCAAACCAACCTATCTGTTCATCGGTGAGTTCTGTTGAGGTTGCTGGCATCACTACCAAATGATAATTGTGATTAGGAGTACCTACTGGCACGATGAATTTCTTTTGTTCCTCTTTGCTCTGTTGTAGTGACTGGGTCAAATCTTTGACCTGTTGAAGAGATTGAGAAAGATCTTGCATCGTTACTTGTTGTTGCTTTATCTGTTGTTCAAGTAAAAAGACTCTTTGTTTTTCTTCTTCTAATTCCAGCTTGAGATTGGTTACCTCTTGTTGCTGTTGAAGATGTTCAACTTTTTCTTTTTCTTCTTCTAATTCCAACTTGAGATTGGTTACCTCTTGCTGGTGTTGAAGATGTTCGACCTTTTCTTTTTCTTGCCCTAGTTCAGATTTAAGGTTTAAAATTTCTTGATTTTCGTCTACTTTTTGAGCTGCTGTGGTTTTTTGTCTAGTTGTTGTTTTCTCAGGCGCCGGGTTTTGCATACCTTCACGCAATATACTAGATAGATTTTTTCTTGTAGTCATAATTTTAACCAGTCTCTTTTCAATTCTTCCACCACACGACGGTAATCTGTCTCGGCTTCTTTGGCTTGTTTTCCTTTGAGCTGGGTGATACTCAAACCTTCTAAGACTGCTTTTTCATAGGACTTATAAAGTCGAACAAAAGCATGACAGGTAGCTATGTCCAATTCCAGCAAGGTATTTTGAGCTTCGATTGCTTCTTTGATACTACGTGGATCTACTTTAGTGAGAACAACTCTATAGGACTTTTGGCGTGGTAGAACAAAAGATCTTACTGTCTCAATTAAGGCAATCAGATCCATTGGAGCCGGGGCACTAGGCAAAATCAAATAGTCGGCATTAATAATTGCCGCATCTAGATTTCCAGTAGCAGGGGGAGTATCTACCACTATCCAGTCATAACCTTTGATTTTTTTGACTCTTGCTAGAGAATTGGGATCGGATTCTTGTTCTACTTTAAATCCCATTTTTCCCGAATCTCTGTTGGACCACCAAGTAGCTGAGCCCTGTGGGTCAGCATCCAACAAAAGTACCTTATCTTTCTCAGCCAAAATTGAGGCAACACTAACAGAGGTGGTGGTTTTACCGACCCCTCCTTTTCCATTGACCACTGCGATGATCTTTGCTGAAGCTTCCGGCAAAGAACCTTACTCCTAAAATCTCACTTCATCCTAAATATACCATGTGCTAAGCTAGTCCTTAATTTTGTGGAACAGATTGTATGAGAATGGGTAAATTTTTTAAAAATGCTGCACTCTCTTTAGTAATCTTAGTGACCATCACTGGTGGAAGAGCCGAAGCTCAGCGCTGCCAAGATAGCTACATATTTAGATCCGAAAGAGGCAATCTAGAATTTGGTAGGGGACGCGGTTGGCATACCTGCTCTGGCTACAGCTTTGTTCTCCAAGATGATGGAATCCTAGCTCTCTATAACAGAAAAGGACATGCAATTTGGTCAATTGAATCCTACCGTCGGGGCGATACAATCGCCTTTCAACAAGATGGAAATGTTGTACTGTATAAAAGAGGTAGACCAGTCTGGGAAACTGGAACCAGTGGACATAGGGGAGCCTACTTTGCTATGCAGGGAGATGGCAACCTGGTTGTCTACTCTAGACATGGTAGGATACTTTGGTCTTCTGGCACCGAGGGAAGGTAAAGCGCAATTTCTCGCTCTACAATAGAATTTGTAAAGAATCTTTACGCAGTAGTAGGAAATATGCGACAAATAGTGGTAATCACTGGGTTTGAATCTTTCAACGTTGGTTTGTATCAACAGGCTGCCCTATTGGCATCTTCACAATGCCGCGAATTAGAGGTGATTACCTTCAGTGATCGCAGTATCAGCGGCGAGCCCGATGTGGTTGAGGCTGCCCTTTTAGGGGCTGATGTATTTTTTGCCAGCTTGATCTTTGATTATGATCAGGTGCTTTGGCTCAAAGAGAGAGTCAAGGATATTCCGATTCGGCTGGTTTTTGAATCCGCCTTGGAGTTGATGAGTTTGACTAGATTAGGCCGCTTTGCTATTGGGGATAAACCCCAGGGCATGCCCAAACCAATTCAGTTTATCTTGAGTAAATTTAGCAATAACAAAGAAGAGGATAAATTAGCAGGCTATCTCAGCTTTTTAAAGGTAGGTCCTAAACTTCTCAAATATATTCCAGGACAAAAAGTACAAGATCTGCGCAACTGGTTGATTATCTACGGCTATTGGAATGCAGGTGGAAGCGAAAATTTTGCCTCCATGTGCTGGACTATTGCCCAGAAATATTTATCACTCAATGTAGCTAAAGAAATACCACTAGCGATAGAAACTCCTAATTTGGGGCTTTTACATCCAGAATATTCCGGTTATTTCACCTGCGCTAAAGATTATTTGCAATGGTATCGTACTATCTATAAGCCAGGTGATACCAATCCTGTAGTGGGCTTGCTTCTCTATCGCAAGCATGTAATTACCAATCAGCCCTATATTGCTCAATTAATCAAACATTTTGAACAAGAAGCAATCACCCCACTACCTATATTCCTCAATGGGGTAGAGTCTCATATAGCAGTCAGAGATTTAATGACAACTGAATATGAACTAACCCAGCGGCAAAATGGCAATAGAGAAATTGCCTCACTATCTCCCGATGCAGTCACTGTTGAAGCAATTGTCTCTACCATAGGCTTTCCCCTGGTAGGAGGACCTGCAGGCTCAATGGAGGCAGGACGACAAGTTGAAGTAGCCAAAAGGATTCTGCAAGCTAAAAATGTGCCCTATTTGGTAGCTGCGCCATTGCTGATTCAAGATATTCACTCTTGGACCAGAAAAGGTATTGGCGGGCTGCAAAGTGTAGTGCTCTATTCTTTGCCAGAACTCGATGGAGCTATTGATACTATAGCCCTTGGTGGTTTGGTAGGAGATAATATCTATTTAATTCCAGAAAGAATTAAGCGTCTAACTGGAAGATTGCATAGCTGGATCAATCTCCATCGAAAAAAAGCTCATGAGCGAAAAATTGCTATTATTCTCTACAATTATCCTCCCGGCTATGGAGCAGCTGGCACGGCAGCTCTTCTCAATGTACCTGATAGCTTAATTAATTTTCTCAATGCACTAGAAAAAGCTGGTTACGATGTAGGAAATATACCTCTAGATGGGCAAGAGTTAATCAAACAGGTTAAACAAAATGATGAAGAATTTTCCCCAAATAGGGTCAATGTCCGCACTCTAGAAAAATGGTTGGGCTATTTACATACCAGTCGAATTGAAAAACAATGGAAATCATTGAGCGCAACTGGGCTAAAAACCTATGGAGAAGATTTTTCACTAGGTGGAGTAAGTTTGGGTAATATTTGGATCTCTGTGCAGCCTCCTTTGGGAATAGCCGGAGATCCCATGCGCTTGATGTTTGAAAAAGATCTCACACCTCATCCCCAATATGCTGCTTTCTACAGTTGGCTCCAAAAAGAGTTCAAGGCTGATGCAATTGTCCATTTTGGTATGCATGGGACAGTAGAATGGCTTCCCGGTTCACCTTTGGGCAATACTGGCTATAGCTGGTCCGATCTTTTACTAGGCAATCTCCCCAATCTCTATATTTATGCTGCTAACAACCCTTCTGAATCTATTTTGGCTAAAAGAAGAGGTTATGGAGTCTTGATCTCGCATAATGTACCACCTTATGCTCGAGCTGGACTTTACAAAGAGTTGATGAGCCTGCGCGAGATTATGGCTGAATATCGCCAAGATAGGGAGAAAAATGCAGCTTTAATTGAGATAATCATTCAGAAAATAATTGATTTAGGCTTAGAGCGCGATTGCCCTTTTGACGGGGGAAATATACCTTTTACTCTAGATAACTCTCGTTTATTTAGTAAAAGTTTACTGAATAATTATTTCAATCAAGTCTATGACTATTTAGCAATAGTAGAAAATAGATTATTTTCTAGCGGCTTACATACCCTAGGAGAAGTACCTTCAGCTGAATCTATTGAGGCTTATCTAAATGCTTATTTCGATCACAAACTACCGCAACAAATAATACAAGATATTTCCCAAATATCAAATTTAGACACTAGTTTCTATCATGAGCAATATCAGGCTCTAATCACAGAAGCTTTGCAAATCAAAAAGCTCCTCGAGCGTACTGATGAAGAAATGGAGAACCTTTTGAGAGGATTAAATGGCGAGTATATAGCGCCTGCCCCTGGCGGTGATCTCCTTAGAGATGGAGCTGGAGTGCTGCCAACTGGGCGCAATATTCATTCGTTGGATCCCTATCGCATGCCCTCAGAAGGCGCCTACCAAAGGGGCCGGCAGATAGCCCGCCAATTACTAGAGCAGCATCTGCAAGAATTTGACAAATATCCTGAAACTGTTGCTGTGATGCTCTGGGGACTTGATGCTATCAAAACCCGTGGTGAATCCCTAGGTATTATTCTGGAATTAGTAGGAGCTCAACCAATCAAAGAAGGTACAGGCCGGATCGTCAGATATGAGCTCAGAGATCTAGAAGAAATTGGACATCCCCGCATCGATGTGCTGGTAAATCTTTCGGGTATTTTTAGAGATACTTTTGTAAATATTTTAGAATTACTAGATGATCTTTTTATTAGAGCTGCTCAAGCCAATGAAGACCAAAATGAGAACTATATCCGCAAACATAGCCTTTCTTTAGAGCAAGAGGGGGTTGAAAACAGTACTGCTCGGTTATTCTCTAACCCAGCAGGTGATTTTGGCTCTCTGGTAAATGATCAAGTAGTAGAGGGCAATTGGACGGAGCAATCTGAGCTATCTGATACCTGGCAAAGACGCAACAGTTTTAGCTATGGCAGGAATGATAAAGGTACAAACAGACCCCAAGTCCTCAATCAACTACTTAAAACTAGCGAGAGGATCATCCAACAAATTGACTCAGTGGAATATGGCTTAAGTGATATCCAGGAGTATTATGCTAATACTGGCGCTCTAAAATTAGCAGCCGAAAAAAATAGTGGCAAGAAAGTTACAGCCAGTTTTGTTGAAAGTTTTTCACAAGATAATACCCCACGCAAACTAGAAGATATTTTAAGACTGGAATATCGAACCAAACTGCTCAATCCTAAATGGGCTCAGGCAATGGTTGAGCAAGGCTCTGGCGGGGTTTATGAAGTATCACAGCGCATGACGGCTCTAATTGGCTGGGCAGGAACTACCGATTTTGCAGAGGATTGGGTTTATGACCAGGCGGCTGAGACCTATGCTCTAGATCCGGTGATGGCCGAAAAACTCAAACAGTCCAATCCTGAAGCTTTTCGTAATATTGTAGGGAGAATGCTAGAAGCCAATGGACGTGGTTTTTGGCAGGCTGACCAGGACAAACTCCAACGTTTACAGGAACTTTATACTCAAACTGATGAGGTTCTCGAGGGGGTCACTTAAATCCTTTTCTATGGCAGAATTAGGAATCAAGCCAATAAAACAAATTCATGACGAACAAAAAATCTACAGTAATTATAGTTGCCTTGGAAAGTGAATTCAGCTCTAAAGCATTATCTTCTAAGTTACCTATAATCTATTCGGGTATGGGGAAAATAAATGCGGCTTTGGCTGTATTCGAAGCTTTTCAACAATATCAGCCTGAGCTGATTATCAATTACGGTACTGCTGGTAAAATTAATCCCAAGTTATCAGGACTAGTAGAAATTAAAAAAACCATCCAACGCGATATGATCACTGATTCTATGGCACCAAGGGGAATCGTACCATTTTCCAAAAATCCTAATGAATTTTATTCAAAATCTGGTCAATATACATGCGGTACTGGTGATAGCTTTGTTGAGACTAAGGATGATTGGCTGATAGATAATCAGGTTGATCTAGTTGATATGGAACTTTTCTCCATTGCTGCTGTAGCTTATTCATTTGGAATTGAATGGACAAGTTTCAAATTTATATCAGATGATGCCAATAATGATAATTCTGTAAAACAATGGCAAAATGAGGAGAACCTAGGAGAACAACTTTTTCTTGATAAGCTAAAAGAGCTTGAGTTGATTGCTTAAAATCTTAAAATTAGTCTCTATATATATCGAATGATTAACTCTCTTGTCACTGTTCCCTCTGGTATTTTGCAGATTCCGAGTTCTGTTTTGGACCCTCTGCATTTTTCTTTGATAGTACCTACTTATAACGAAAGTGGAAACATTGAAAAAATTATCAAAATACTTACAGGTATTTTAGATCAACAGTTTCCGGATAACTATGAGTTAATCATTGTCGATGATGATAGCAAGGATTTGACTTGGCAAATTGCCTATTCCCTGATGCCTGAATACCCACATCTAAGGGTCATGCGTCGCACTGAAGAACAGGGACTCTCAACAGCAGTAATCAGAGGATGGCAAGCGGCCAATGGAGATATTTTAGGAGTAATAGATGGGGACTTACAACATCCACCTGAAGTATTAGTTAATTTACTACTGGGGATTTCTCAAGGAGCTGATCTATCTGTAGCTAGCCGTCATGTCGAAGGTGGAGGGGTTAGTGATTGGAGCCTGGCTAGAAGAATTCTCTCGCGCGGGGCCCAAATGCTTGGTCTGGTAATTCTGCCTAGGGTAATAGGAAGGGTTTCAGATCCTATGAGTGGTTATTTTATGGTCAGGCGAAGTTCAATAGCTCAAAAAACATTAAATCCCCTCGGTTATAAAATTCTCATTGAAGTATTAGGAAGGGGAGATATTGAAACCATAGCAGAGGTCGGCTACACCTTCCAAGAAAGGCAACAAGGTGAAAGTAAAGTAACTTGGAGACAATACCAGGAATATATTTTTCATCTGCTGCGCTTAAGATTTTCTACAGGACGGCTTGGTCGTATTAGAAGAAAAATTGATTTTCCTTTTGGCCGATTTGTCAATTTTGCCCTAGTTGGACTTAGTGGGGTAGTGATTGACATGGGCATTTTGTATCTGTTGCACGGGGTTGCTCATCTGGGGTTGACTAGAAGTGCTGTATTGGCAGGTGAGCTTGCTATTATCAATAATTTTTTGTGGAATGATCTTTGGACTTTTGGCGATATCTCTAGAGCCCAAAGAAGTCCAAGTCAAATTTTCAAGAGGTTTTCTAAATTTAATATAATCTGCTTGATGGGTTTGATTATCAAGGTATTAATATTAAACTTCTTTTTTAATTTTTTTCATTTAAATGCCTACTTAGCAAACTTTCTCGCAATTTTAATAGTGACAGTTTGGAACTTTTGGCTTAATCTTAAATTAAGCTGGCGTGTTACTCAAATTAATAAATAATATTATCTAAAGACATGAATGCGACCCCAAAGTGGATTAAGTATATTTCAATAGCCATCCTGGTTTTAGGATTGATTTTGAGATTTCATAATTTAGATCTGCATCCTTATTGGAATGATGAGACTTATACATCTGTTCAGATGTATGGGCATGATTATAATACAAGAGAATTTAAAAGCAAAATTCACAATAAAATTATCACAGCTCAAGATCTAAGGGAGTATCTATATCCAAGTCCTACAGCTAGTACTGGTGATACTGTAGCCTTAATCGCGAAAAAAGAACCTCAACTATCTCCTCTATATTTCATCCTAGATCGTTTTTGGGTATCGGCCTTTGGCAATTCTATAGTCATTATCAGAAGTTTTTCAGCCGTGGTCGGGGTGCTTGTAGCGCTTGCGTTCTACTGGTTGTCCATGGAGCTATTCCACTCCAAAACCACTGCCTGGATTACAGTTGCTTTAGTTGCAGTATCTCCTTTTCATTTAATCTATTCTCAAGAAGCCAGACCGCCTATGCTCTGGATTCTCACTATAGTGCTTTCCCATATAGCTCTTTTAAGAGCGCTCCGCCAGCCTAAAGCCGGCAACTGGATACTTTATAGCTTGTCTATTGTTTTGAGTCTCTATAGTTATCTTTTTTCCTTGCTTGTTTTAGCTGGACATGTTCTATTTGTTTTAATTTATGAGAGATTCCTTAGTAAAAAATTAATTAGTTTTTTGGTATCTGCTCTGGCTGCTTTGATTTGTTTTTCACCTTGGTTATTAATTTTTTCTTCAAATGTAAATAAGGCTTACCAATGGGAATATGGACCAATTTATAAAATGCCATTTTGGTATTTATCGCGTTGGCTTCACAATCTAGGTATAGTTTTTGCTGATTTTAATATTGGAGAAATATCACCTAAAATTGCCCAGATATCATACGCTGCACTTCTAGTGGCAATATTATTTATAGTTATTCTTGCTTGGAGATTTTTCTATCGCAATGGAGATAAACTCACTCATATCTTTTTAACTAGTGCCATTATTATTCCACTTCTACCTTTATTTTTTAAGGATCTAATTGTAGGCGGTGGTGTGACCCAAGTGATTAGATATCTATCACCTTGTTGGATCGCAATTGAGCTGATTGTTGCCTATTGGCTAGGTAATCAAATTGAATCAGCGAAGTTTCCAAAGCTAGCTTGGCAGAGTTTGCTGGTTTTATTGTTATTGTTAGGTCTTAGCTCTGATATTTTAATGACTAGTTCAGAGCTTTGGTGGAACAAGCTAGATGCTAATTTTTTCAGGCAATATGCCGATCAAGTAATTGCTAAAGCTAAAAATCCTCTGATAGTAAATGATGATTCCTATATACCTGCAGCCGTATCATTGAGTACTTCGGTGGATCCTAAAGTCAGATTTTTACTCTTTAGTGAAGATGCCGAGATACGCATACCAAATGGTGAATCTGAAGTATTTCTCTTTAGACCTTCGAAAAAGCTAGTCAAAAAATTTCAAAAGAATTACAAACTAGAGCATGT
The DNA here is from genome assembly GCA_903887375.1 of uncultured cyanobacterium. Classification (GTDB taxonomy): domain Bacteria; phylum Cyanobacteriota; class Cyanobacteriia; order Cyanobacteriales; family Microcystaceae; genus CAISPN01. Next base: position 50,131 of record CAISPN010000087.1, on the reverse strand, counting down.
TCCTCTTAAAGATGCCTATCCAGGAGGCGGAATCACTTCGGAGCACTTCTATCGTGTGATAACAAATTAATTTAATTATCTATTTTTCTAGCCAGATCAGATCTCCTTGCTGAATTTCGCCTGCTTGTAAAATTGAACTGCGGATACCAGCAATCACATTATTATACTTAGCGGTAGTACGAAGAATATTCAAATCGCTAGGCAGATCACCTTGGGCTAAAGTTGTCACCACACAGCGAGGACATAAAGTATCGATTTTTAATTGCACCGTCTCCCCGATTGTTAAAACTCCTCCAAGCCAATTATTTTCTATAAAATCAACTTCATCTGAGGCAGGATCAATCACTATATTAGGACGGAATCTTTGAAGTTGGAATTGCCCTTTGGGGAAAAGTTCTTGTAACTTATTTAAAGTTGCTGTAGTAATCGCATGGACCGAACAAGAATCAAAAAAAGTACCGCTTGGTAAGTATATTTGAGTGGTAGTATCTTGCTGAGCGGTTCCTTCAACTTTGGGCCAATACTGATCTATATTGGCATTGTGGGGAGATTGAGAGATAAGTTCTACTTCTGTTGCTAAAAAATCTGAGAGAATTTCCTTGAGTCGGGGGTTATTACTATCAAGACAACTTCCATTGGGTAGGAAAATTTCTACAGTAGGTATATCTGATTTAAAAGTTGTTTCTTTTAAGCTGGAGCGACAATCTAGCAACTTTGCCCATTTTTGGGGATATTTTACACTTGCAATTTTGCCGCTTGAAAGATCTAATAAGGCGTGAGCTCTATCTCCTAGTAATCCTTTGGCTGTAACTATTGAGCGTTCAATCTGCTCACCCAACATTGACTTGACTGGATAACGCCATAAAGAAGCGATTGAACCTACTGCTACCTTACTCATAACTATTTTTAATTTACATGGACTTTTATACTAACAAGTTAACTCCCAATAAATAGTATCAGAACTTACTAAATATAAGTTAAAATATTCTCATTTAGAGCACATTTGTTGTTGTTTAAGACTTCGATCCATGTTTAATATATTTGACTTTGAAAAGGATTTTGCCCAAACCTTGCATTGTATTCCCATGCAGGTTAGATTGAAACTTGATACTTGTTGCATCAAACTCAAATTAGAACATTGGAATGCTTTATCTAATGAGCAAAAACAACAACTTATGCTATTAGATTGCGAAGATCTAGAGCAAATAAAGCACTACCGGGAATTTTTAATAAATCTAGTCAAACAAGTAACTGGCAAAGAACTCAAGGATATTTCCTTAGAGCCTAACCCTCCTTGGCGGCAAACCCAACAATTGCCTCTTGAGATTAGCCAAAGACTTGTTCAAGAAAACCTGGAACTATCAATAGAAAAATGGTCAAAGTTAACTACTCTACAGCGTTTTGCTCTAAGTAAACTAACTGAGAGTAAGAATTTCTTGCCAGCTTGCAAAGAATTTGGCCTATGCTGAGCGCATTGATTCTCTCAGGTGGAGAAAGCTCACGCATGGGAACAGATAAGGCTTTACTCAAGGTAAGAGAAAAGGTACTAATAGAGAAAATTGTCAATATAGCAATGAGCGTAGCCCAGAAGGTCTATGTTCTTTCACCATGGCCAGAGCGTTACCAGTCAGTTTTACCTTCAAGTTGCCAATTGCTTCTGGAAGTTAAATCCAATAATCTATCGCATGGACCTTTAATTGCCTTTGCCCAGGCTTTACCTCAAATTGAAAGTGAATGGATTCTTTTACTAGCTTGTGATCTACCCAATTTAAGCTCAGAAGTTTTAGGGCATGGCTATAGCAGTTTACCCACCAAGGCAATGGCCTATCTTGCTAAAAGTGATTTTGGTTGGGAGCCGCTTTGTGGGTTTTATCGCAAAACTTGTTATGAATCACTTCTTAATTATCTGCAAACAGGAGGAAAATCCTTCCAGGGTTGGTTAAATTCTATTACTGTAGAAAAATGGAAAATCACTGATAGATCTATTCTATTTAACTGCAATAGCCCTGATGATCTCCATGGTATTGTGAAATTTTAAGGCAAAATGAAAATTTTAATCACTGGTGCAACTGGCTTTGTTGGTTCGCATGTAACAAAACTGATAGTTAATCAAGGGCATGAAGTACATGCTATCATTCGAGAAAAAGCCAATACTTGCCGAATTGACGATATTATTGGGTCAATTAATATACTTCACGCCGATCTAAGTAATGAATTTGCAAAAATTGAAGAGTATTTAAACAATTTAAAACCAGAAATATGTATTCATTTAGCTTGGTATACAGAACCCCAAAATTATCTCAATGCTAAAGAAAACATATATTCGCTTCAGGCAAGTATAAATCTACTGATGCACTTGGCAAAATTAGAATGTAGGAGATTTATAGGTGTTGGGTCTTTTTTTGAGTACGATTTCACAATAGGTTATTATCCTGAATCGAGCAGGCTTAAACCAGAAAGTTTGTATGCTGCTACAAAAATCGCGTTTTCTACCATTTTGAGTCAATTTAGCACTACTTCTAATATGGAAATAGTGTGGGCCCGTTTATTTTGCCAATATGGTCCAATGGAAGATGAGAGACGTTTAGTTGCAGGCACTATAGTTTCATTGCTAAAAAATGAGCTAATGAAAACCACTAAAGGCGAACAAATTAGAGACTTTCTTCATGTTGAAGATACTGCTTCTGCTCTCTGGTCAGTAGCTTGTAGCAATCTTACCGGAGAAGTTAATATAGGTTCTGGCTATCCTATTACAATTAAAGAAATATTAAATCAAATTAGTGATTTAATGGAAAAATACAACTTAATTGACATGGGCGCTCTTCCCTATCGAGTAACAGAGAGCATGTTCATATGCTCTGACAATCGTTTGCTAAAACAACAAACTAATTGGCAACAAAAGTATACTTTAAGAGCTGGATTGGAAGACACTATAAATTGGTATACCAAAAAATATTTTAAATAAAATTAAGTATAATGACAAAAAAATTAATCAGTATTGTTACACCCGTTTACAACGAAGAAGGTAATATACAATCTATTTATAGTGCAATAAAAGAGATTTTTACAAAAATTGATAAATATGATTATGAACATATTTTTGCAGATAACGATTCACAAGATCAAACTCTATCTATACTTAAAGAAATTGCTCAACAAGATCGCCATGTAAAAATAATAGCTAATTCTAGAAACTTCGGATTTGTTAGATCTTCATATTACGCGCTGCTTCAAGGTCAAGGAGATGCAGTTTCTCTGATTTTTGCTGACCTGCAAGATCCGCCAGAGCTTCTAGTGGATTTTCTTCAAAAATGGGAAGAGGGTTATCAAGTTATCAAAGGTGTTAAAATATCCAGTCAAGAAAATTCTATAGTCTACGCTATTAGAAAATTTTATTATTCTTTAGTTAGTTATTTGTCAGAAGATGTCGATTTAACTTCTAATTTTACAGGCTTTGGAATGTATGATCAAAAAGTATTAGAAGCATTAAGATCAATCGATGATCCATATCCTTATTTGAAAGGACTTATTTCGGAAGTTGGTTTCAAAAATACAATAATAAATTATAGACAAGCTGTCCGCAAAAAAGGGAAAAGTAGCTTCAATTTTTATCGAATGTATGATTTGGCAATGTTAGGAATAACTACTTATTCTAATTTTCCTTTAAGAATAGCAACCATGGCTGGATTTAGCCTATCAATATTGAGCTTCTTAATTGGTGCTATTACTTTAATACTTAAATTACTATACTGGAATTTATTCCCCATAGGTATTGCAGCAATAATAATAGGACTTTTCTTCTTTTCGTCTGTCCAGCTCTTCTTTATTGGGCTTTTAGGAGAATATATTGGACTTATCAATCGCCGAAGCTTGAAGCGTCCTCTTATTATAGAAAGAGAAAGAATAAATTTTTAATACAGTCAAATTCATTTGTAATATTTAGTAAAGATAAACAAATTAGATAAACTAACTAATTAACGTCAATTCGGGGAAAAATGACTGACCAAGTTTTAGCCAAAGCCCAAGAAAAATTTGGTAATAATCTATATCGGGCTGAACAAAAACTATTTCAAGAATTTGGCACTGTTCAAACAGTTAATTTCTCCGAAGAGAATAAAATTTTAAGAGCTGATAGGCTTAGTTGGTTATGCAGAGAGTTCTGGAAACTTTGCCTACCTCATGGTATTGACATTGAAGGAGCATATATATCAGGCTCATTAGATCTGAGGTTTGCCAAAATAGAAGTTCCCCTGCGTTTTTCAAATTGTCAGTTTAATAAAGCTTTACTTCTCAAACAAGCTGAACTTAAGGAACTCGATCTAAGTGGTAGCCATATTTTATATAGTGATGAAGTTAATTTTCCTGGAAATCCTCCAGAACCTACATCTATCTTGGCATCAGAAATTAAGGTTGAGGGATCTATATACCTATCTAACGGTTTTATAGCAAACGGCTGTGTAAATCTCCAGAGCGCAGAGATTGGGGGGAGTCTAATGTGTACTAAAAAATCAACTCTTATTCAACAGAATAGTTGGGTAGGTTATGCTTTACTGGCTGCAAATATAAACGTTAAGGGTAATGTAAATCTTTCAGAAGGTTTTACGGCTGTTGGTGAAGTCAGCCTCTATGGTGCAGAGATTGGGGGAAATTTGCAATGTATTAAAAAATCAACATTTAATAATTCAAATCGTAATGCTTTACAGGCTGTAAAGATAAATGTTAGAGGTAGTGTACATCTAGAAGATGATTTTGAAGCCAATGGTCGCGTTAATTTCCAAAACGCAGAGATTGGTGGAAATTTGCAGTGCATTAAAAAATCAACATTTAATAATGAAGGTGGTGATGCTTTAATGGCTCAAAGTATAAATGTTAAAGGTGGTGTACTTCTGCAAGATGATTTTAAGGCTATTGGAAAAGTGAGTTTTGTTGGTGCTGAAATTGGAGGGGATTTAGTATGCATTAAAGCAACATTTAATAATGAAGGTGGTCATGCTTTGCAGGCTACAGGTATAAACGTTAAGGGTAATGTAAATCTTTCAGAAGGTTTTACGGCTGTTGGTGAAGTTAATCTCGAGAATGTAGAGATTGGGGGAACTTTACAAATTAGCAAAGTAGAAAATCCAGAAACAATGAATCTAGATCTTCAATTTGCTAGAGTTCAGACTCTTGATTATTATGAAAACAGTTTTCCCGAATCAGGAAATCTATATCTCAATGGATTAACCTACGAAGCACTGGGAACTGAGTCACTTAATTCTTATAGTGGCAAACAACTTTTAGATTGGTTAGAACTTCAGCCAGATGAAAACTTTTCTTTTCAACCCTATACTCAATTATCTAAGGTTCTGCAATCTTCTGGAAAGGAAAATATTGCAACTCAAATACTAATTGCTAAAGAAAATCGTAGGTACGATATTATTGAAAATCCTTTAGAACAAATCTGGGGAGAAATTTTAAGAATAACTATTGCCTATGGATATTGTCCTTGGCTAGCATTTATTTGGGCATTAATAATAGTTGGAAATGGATTGTTTGCTTTTAAATATGGTTTTGAGCACAATTCAATTCTTCCTACTGATAAAGATTGCAAGGATATTGATAAATGTAAAAATTATCCCAAATTTGATCCACTTGTTTACTCTATAGATGTTTTTCTACCCATAATAGATTTGCGCTTAAAAAATGCTTGGTTACCAAATGCTAATAAGGATTATGGTGAAAGTTTAAGATATTATTTTTGGTTTCAAACCTTAGCTGGTTGGGGATTAACTACCATATGGGTAGCAGGATTTACTGGACTGGTACGCAATAACAACAAGTGATTACTCCTAAAATCCTTATGAGCAAAAATCCAAAACCCGATTCCAAGCCCACCAAGGATCTTCATCTGGAATTTTTTGGTTGAGATACCCAACATGTCCGCCATATTCACTCAAAAGAAGTGTTATTTGGGGATTATCTGCAGCATGGGTTTGTAAATCAGAAATAATACTCGGATCAAAGAGCGGATCATCTGCTGCGTAAATAATTAAAGTTGGTAGTGTGAGCTCAGGTAGAATATTAAGTGTATTAGTGGCGTTGTAATACTCACTTGCACTTTGAAAACCCAGCTTGGAAATCACAAGTTCTTGATCAAAGCTGCGAATATCTTTAATCTTTTCAATTACTTCTATGTTCAAAGATTGAGGATGTTTTTGAGCAAGGTTTCTAGCAATCTGTTTAAGTTCTTTGGTGATCGACTTTTCAATCCACCTACCAGTAATACTTTGGCCCAAATAGTTTAAAGAGCGCTCTGAATCAAGACTAGGGCAGATTACCGCTCCACCAGCTATTTCTTTAATATTGCTAATTTGGGCTGCTCTTACACCCCAAAGAGCCAATTGACCACCTAGAGAATAGCCAGTTAACCAAAAAGGAGCCTTGCAGCCTAAATTTTGGGCAGCTTTTGCTATGGCGATAAAATCATCCCCCTCATAAATCCCATCCGAGGTTAAAGTAGCTGATAGTTCGGCACTTTTGCCATGACCTCGCCAATCAAAGAGAACTACAGCAAAGCCCTGTTGATAAGCCTTGAGAGCTAAAATTTTTAACATAGTTTGGTTTTCCAGGCTGCCTGTGATTCCATAAGTACCAATGATGGTAGCTTTAGGATTTTCTGGAATGGCAACTTTGACCATAAGGGGAACGTTTTGCGCTCCTAAGACAATATGTTCTTGATAATTTAACTCTTTAATTTTGAGTCGTTCCATTTTCCAACTGACATACCAAGTCATTAGCAATCCATTCTTCAGCCAAAAAGGCGGTTTAAATGGGGGATTCATATGATTTAGGCATTCTCTTTCTGAAGAACATATATACTTTTGGGGCTAAATGGCCACCAATTATTGTAACTATATTTTTTGATTGTTTGGTAATTAGCTATCGGGGCAAAAGTTATCATATAGTCATCTTTATCTACAAACCACCAGCTCTGTTTAGGTTTTTTAGGATTGGGTTGATAATTATTACTGTAAGTATCTTTACTATCAAAGAGATACAGACCATTAAATTCATATCCTCCATCTATAAGATGTGGCGATATATTCTGAACTTTCGTTAAATCATTTAAAGCTTGCCACCTTATTCTGTTCCAGCCTAGATAGTCATGTGTAGTTGAAATACTGAATATTCCAAAGGTCAGAAATGTTGTTAAAAGTATAGGGATAATTTGATTATTTAAAAAAGATGATTGAGTAATATCAGGTTCATTAATTACTATCAATATTAGTGACAAAGGTATCAAAAATAAAAGATAACGGTCAAAAAAGCCAATCATTGCCAAAGGAGAAAAGTAAAATACTATTGAAAGTATGATAAAGATTTTCAACCATTTAGGACTAGTTGATTCATGACTTCTTGTTTTTTGAAATATTGATTTAATAGTAGTGGCTAAATAATAAGATAAAATTAAACCACCAGTTATTCCTATAAATGTTAATATTATCCAGATAAAATGCATGGAAGTCGAAATTGAAGGGTTGTTGATATTCAAAATAGCGGTATCATGAAGTGTTAAAGGACCAAGCCCATAATTTGCTATAATATTTCCTTGTAAGGGCATTATTGCTGGTGATTTTATAAATCTAACAAGGGTCAAAATCAAAAAGGTGAAAGCTGAGTACTTTAACAATTTCTTTTCTGATAAAGTGAATGATTTAATTTTTTTAAGAAATATGGGAATCAGCAAGGGTGATAAAAATAATCCTAAATATATTAATGCATCAATTGTATCAATATTTAAGTTGTAAATTAAAGATTTAAGTTTTCCATGAAATAATAGTTGCCTTAACACACCTATTTGAAAATTTAAACTTACTGATGATCTGTTAGTGAAATAGAGAAATTTTTGATAAATTAAATTCAAACCAACAGCTACTAAAATTTGTGTTATTGCGAAGATGATATTTGATTTTTTTAGGCCTTTTTTGTACAAATAAGCAATAGCAAAAGCCAAATGAATCATTATTCCAAATTGGCGGATAAGTATACTTGTACAAGATAGTAGAAGTCCAAAAATAATGTCTCTTTGGCGATCATATTTAAGACCTCTTATCAAAAAGAAGAATGACATACTTGCTATTGCAAAAAAGGGAACATCTGTCATGTAAGTATTAGAAAGCGCGAAATATATAGGATTTAAGGCTATTAAAAATGCTCCTATAAGAGAAATAGATTGATTTGCTCTTAATTGTCTTAAAATTCCATAAATCGTCAGGACTCCTACCAAGCCTAAAACTAGGGTAGATATTCTTAAAATAGAGAATGAAAAGCCAAATGGTAAACAAAATAAAGCCCCCCAAAATCCCTGAGCCATAAAATTTGTAGCTGAATCACCTCCACTCAGGGTAAAACCACCCTTTTCGAAGATAGATTGAGTCGCCTTGGCATAAACCCAATCATCATTAAGAGGAAATTCTCCTAGAGGATTGACCAGAATTGTCATGATAACCCAAGCAATAACAATAATTGCTATGTTGATTTTCTCCCTTTGAGCAAACTTATCACCCTTCTTGAGAACAAGTGAATTGTTTTTCATAATATTTATTTTCATAATTATTGCTTTAACAACAATAGCTGACTTTTGATCTCTATTAAGATCAAAAGTCAGCTATTGTATTTATCCAAGAAATCAAAATCTAGCGGCTAGAAGAGAGACCAGATTGTAATTTCTCCAACACTTGCTCAAGAGAGAAACTAGCAGGTTTTTGGCGAGGAGGATAGTCTACAAATGTTGCCAAAAACTGCCCTGCTATGTTTTGAGCAGGAACTGCCAAAAAGGCATGATCTAGTATCCAATCCCAGTAAGTGTTAGAGGTTATATCAGCTCTTTCATAGGGATCGGTGAGCAGATTGAACATTTTTGGTACCCGTAAGGGCGTAAAAGGTTCAGCCCAAATTTGCATAGTACCAGTGCAGCGCTGTTCCATGAAAACCAATTTCCAATTGTCATAGCGCATGGCAGTGAGATCCCCATCATCTGAGAAGTAGAAAAACTCCTTACGCGGGCTCTTATCGGTTTTACCGCTCCAATAGTCCAGCATGTTGTAACCATCTAGATGGATTTTAAAGGTTTTATTACCAACAACATGGCCTGTGAGGAGTTTTTGTTTAATATCAGTCTCTCCAGCTGCGGCCAACACTGTTGGTAACCAATCTAGATGACTGACTATACCATTACAGATTTGACCAGGGGCAATTTTACCTGGCCAGCGAACCATAGCCGGAACTCGGTATGCTCCTTCCCAGTTAGTGTTTTTCTCACCACGAAATGAAGTCGTACCGGCATCGGGCCAAGAGTTCATATGTGGACCATTGTCGGTACTATACATAACGATCGTATCATCAGCAATACCTAGCTCATCTACCAAGCTCAATATATCTCCGACTTGCTTGTCATGATCGATCATTGTGTCATGGTATTCACTTTGCCAACGGCCCGCCTGTCCCTTGCTTTCGGGTTTACAATGGGTGCGAAAATGCATATGACTGGTATTGAACCAGAGGAAAAAGGGCTCATCAGCTTGTTTGGCATCTGTGATAAAGCGCTTAGCTTCTACAAGAAACTCATCATCGATAGTTTCCATCCTCTTTCTAGTAAGCGGACCTGTATTTTCAATGCGCTGAGAACCATTCCCATCAGCCCAACAATGCAAGACCCCCCGTGGGCCATATTTGCGGCGAAATTCAGGAAACTCTTCAGGATCGGGATAATCTGGTAATTCTGGTTCTTCCTCAGCATTGAGGTGATAAAGATTGCCAAAAAACTCATCAAACCCATGCATAGTAGGTAAATGTTCATCGCGATCACCAAAATGGTTTTTACCAAATTGGCCTGTACGATAACCCAATGGTTTTAGCAATTCGGCTATAGTAGGATCTTCTGCTTTAAAGCCTGATTCTGCCCCGGGTAAACCAACCTTACTTAGACCAGTTCTAAAAACACTCTGTCCAGTAATAAAAGCGGCACGTCCAGCCGTACAACTCTGCTCAGCGTAATAATGATTAAACCGCATTCCTTCATTGGCAATGCGATCAATATTTGGGGTGGTATAACCCATAAGCCCACCACTGTAGCAGCTCAGATTACTTTGTCCAATATCATCTCCCCAAATAATTAATATATTTGGTTTGTTCTTTGGCATAACAACAGCTCTCCTGTTTTAAAATAAACTAGATATTCTATTTTCCAAACCCTGAGAATAAATACCCTATGATCTCTCAATCAGGCACTTCTAAAGAACTCATTCCAGTAGACATTCTAACAGATCGCCACTTTATTCCTTGGTTAGAAGCACAGGGAATCAGTCTAGTTTTTTCGACCTATCAAAGTTCGCGCTTAATGTTCATAGGAGTAGATGCCCAAGGTAATCTTTCCGGTTTTGAAAGAGTTTTTGACCGGGCGATGGGAATCTATGCCACTACTGAAAGAATTTATCTCAGTACAAGATATCAAATATGGCAATTAGATAATGTACTCTCAAATGGTGAACTATACCAAGGTTATGACAAGCTCTATATACCCAGGAAAAGCCATATCACCGGAGATATAGATACACATGATTTGGTAGTTGAAGATGATAGTAACAGGATAGTTTTTGTCAGTACTAAGCTGAATATATTAGCAACACTTAGTGAAAAGCATAGTTGTATCCCTCTTTGGAAGCCTTCGTTTATTTCTTCGATCATTGGCGAGGATCGCTGCCACCTCAATGGTTTAGCGCTAGTAGATGGAAAAGCCCGCTATGTAACTCTCTGTGCCCAATCAGATATAGTAGATGGCTGGCGAGATCATCGAAACAATGGCGGTTGTGTGATTGATATTCAAAGCAATGAAATCATCACAACCGGCTTATCCATGCCACATTCACCCCGATATTATCAAGGTAAGTTGTGGTTATTAAATGCAGGTACAGGTCATTTTGGCTATATTGACCCTAATAATGGAACTTTTGAGCCACTCACCTTTTGTCCCGGCTTTTTGCGTGGACTAGCATTCTGGGGAGACTATGCCATCGTTGGTATATCCAAAGCCAGAGGAAAAGATAGCAGCTTTAAGGGTTTACCATTAGAGCAAAATCTAGCCCAAAAAGATACCGAACCGCGCTGCGGGTTTTTAGTGATTGATTTGCGTACTGGTTCAATCAAGCATTGGATCAGATTAGAAGGCGAAGTAGAAGAGCTCTATGATGTTCAGGTATTGCCTGGAGTTAATCGTCCGCAAGCAATCGGTCTACACAGTGATACTGAGATTAGTCAGTATATTACTTTAGAATCATTTTCTCCTGAGATAAAAATCTCTTGCTCATCATCATTGAGCCTAAATGGAATTAATGTTGCCGGTTTTCTAACTGGTCATGGAAGAATAACACAAGCACCTAGAGGCTATGTTGAATCAATTAAAGCGGCAGGAAAACAAGTCGCGCTTTTAGATCTTGCTGTCCAAGCTTATAATAGTGCAAATCCCTATCCTATAAATTTGTTGTGTTTTAATGCTCATCATTTTCAATTTTTTCTACAAACAATAGGCATTGATTATTTTAAAAATAAATATAATATAGGAGTTTGGGCTTGGGAATTACCAAATTTTCCTGAGCAATGGCAAGAATATTTTAATTATTGTAATGAGATTTGGGTTGGCAGTAGTTTTATGGCCAAATCCATCTCGCAAAAATCTCCAATTCCAGTTATCACAATACCCCATGTGGTAGAGATAAACCTGCAAAAAACATATTCTAAAAATGATTTTGGAATATCAAATAATGAATTCGTTTTCCTGTTTATTTTTGATTTTACAAGTATTTTTGAGAGAAAAAATCCCATGGCATTAGTTGAAGCATTTAAGATGGCTTTTAAACTAGATGAGCCTGTTCGTTTAATTTTAAAATCCATATTTGCCGAAGAGGATTTAGAAAACTTTAATATTTTAAAAGAATCACTATCTGGATCTAAAATCACACTGATTGATGAATATTTTTCCAAGGATAATGTAAATGGCTTAATAAGTATATCTGATTGCTACGTATCTTTACATCGTTCTGAAGGCTTTGGTTTAACTTTGGCTGAAGCTATGTATTTAGAAAAACCAGTGATTGCTACAGGTTGGTCTGGCAATATGGACTTCATGAATGAAAATAACAGCTATTTAGTTGATTATCAGTTAACTAAACTCAAACAAGACTATCTCAAACAAGACTATGTAGTTTATAAAAAGGGAGAAATCTGGGCGCAGCCAGATATCACTCATGCTGCAAAATTGATGCGCTATGTCTATGAAAACCCTCAACAGGCAAAAATTAAAGCAAAACGTGCTGGTCTAGATATCCGTTCAACCAATTCTCTCCAAACAATCTCTAAGACTATCCAAGAGCGATTAAATAGTATTGATCAACAAATTTCAACTATCCAATCAAAGCCTAGCGGTGAAATTGAAAAGCTTTACCAAAAAGCTTATAAGCTGCAAAATGAGCTAAACATTGGAGAATCTATCAGTCTTTATCACCAAATACTCGCTCAAAATCCTCAATATGCCCCTGCTTGGTACCAGCTCGGTGTCATTGCTGATAATCTTGGTAATAAAAATGAAGCAATTGTTGCTTATAAAAAAGCCTTGGAAATCGATCCAAATTATGCACAAGCTTATAACAATTTAGGGATTATTTATATTGGCAATAAAGAAATAGAACAGGCTATTATTTATTTCCAACAGGCTATTACAAGTAAACCAGATTATGCTTTTGCCTATAATAATCTAGGTTTAGCTTACCAAATGAAAGAGAGATATATTGAAGCTGCCAATAGATTTAAGCAAGCTTTGAGTATCAATCCTGAATATAGTGAAGCCTATCATAACCTAGGAAATGCCTTAAAATTTCAAAAGCAATATAATCAGGCAATTGTCAATTTTGAGACTGCTCTCAAACTAAACCCAAATCATATAAAATCTTATCTGGCTTTAGCCGAATGTTATGAACAAAATAACCAAGAAGATAAGGCAGTTGAAACTACTAAATTTGGATTGCTCAAAGATCCTACTAATTTAGATTTAAACCTATCTTTAATATTTCAATTAAATAATAATCTAGGAAACACTCAACAAGCGAAACAAGCATTAGAAAATGCAATAATAAACATTCCCAATAGCTTGGAATTACAATTCGAACGAGCTAGACTTTTTCCTATAATCTTTAAAGATAGCCAAGAGATTTTAGACTATCGATGCCAATTTAATCAAGTACTAGATAATTTTATTAAAAATCTCTCCCTAGATAACGAACAAAAAAGAAAAGCATATGAAAAAGTAATCGCTCTAAGAAGTAACTTTTTTCTAGCTTATCAAGGTTTAGATGATTTAGAACTCCAAATCAAATATGGTGAACTAGTTACTCGGATTATGTCAGCCAACTATCCGCAGTGGAGTAAAAAAATCACAGCTAGTAAACTTAAAAAAGGAGAAAAACTCAAAATAGGTTATATCTCCTTTTATGTTTATGCACATTCAGTGACTCAATTTTCCCTAGGCTGGTTGAAATATCACAATAGAGATGATTTTGAAATCTATGGTTACCATGCAGATTCAGATGAAGATTTTATCACTGAAGAATTTAAGAAATATTGTGATGTATTTCATAAAATACCTAGAGATTTAGAAGCCATGGCCCAACAGATCGCTAAAGATGAACTACATATTTTAGTTTATCTGGATCTAGGCATGACTCCAATTACAATGCAATTAGCTGGATTGAGGCTAGCGCCAATTCAATGTATGTCTTGGGGACACCCGATGACCTCAGGTTTACCCACTGTAGATTACTTTTTATCTAACCAGTTGATGGAACCTGAAAATGGGCAGCAATACTACCGAGAAAAATTAGTTCGTTTACCTGGCTTAGGCATGGTTCCCACCAAGGCAAATCTAGTTATAGAAACTGTTTTAAATAGGGCTGATTTTAATCTACCGGATAATAAATTAATTTATCTCTGTTCACAATCACTTTGGAAATACTTACCCCAATATGATTATATTTGGCCAGAGATTGCTCAAAAAGTAGATAATAGCTTGTTTGTTTTCTTTAGGCATATGTCTAAAGGTATAACCCTTAAATTCCAAGAAAGAATAGCCAAAGCATTTGACAAATATGGTTTAGATTGGCAGCAATATTGTTATTTTTCAGATAGATTGGATTATCATCGATTTCTGCGCATAAATGAACTATCTGATGTGTTTCTAGATAGTTTTGTCTGGTCTGGTGGAATTTCTAGTCTCCATGCCATTGCCTCTAGTTTACCTGTAGTAACTTGCCCTGGAGAATTTATGCGTGGCAGGCAAGCAATGGCCTTGTTAAAGCAGCTAAATATTGACCAAACAATAGCCAAAGATCCTGCAGAATATATTGATATAGCAGTAGATTTAGCGCTAAATGAGCAATTTCGCCAACAGATCAAAGAGCATATTAAAAACAACGAGCATCTGATCTATGAAGATAGATCTATTACTCAAGGGCTAACCAAAGCCTATCAAACCATGTGGGATACTTATATCAAAAATAAACCAACGCAAACAATAAACTTGTGATCTCAAAGTTCATTAAAGCCCTATTATCTTACGAGATGCCCTCAAAATCAGGTTCTGCTCTGCCCTTGCTATAGCTTTGTGAGTTTTGAATAAGGCCCATGGTTCTACTGAAATAGAACTAATACCCCATTGGACCAGACAATCTAGTAAATCGGGGTATTCTAGAGGAGCTTGTCCGCATATTGAACAGGGCAGGCCTGATTGTTGAGAAATCTCGATTATGGTTTGAATAACTTGTTTGAGAGCTTTGGGACATTGTCCCTTAGAAGAAATAGGAAAATCGCGATCATATCCTAACAACAACTGCATCAAGTCATTGGTTCCAATGGCAAAACCCTCTGCTCCAGCTTCGATATACTCTGACAAAAGCAAAACAGCAGAAGGCACCTCAACTGTTACCCATACTTTAGAAAGGGGATGTTCTTTTAATCCTTTTTTTGTTATCTCCCTTTGGCAAAATTTAAACTCATCGAGAGTTCTAACAAAGGGCAAGAGAATATTGAAACTTTTGTTATGTAGATTTTGCACTGCTAAAAGTGCTTCCAGTTGTATATCCAAAACAGTGGTATCTTCGAGATAGCCAGCGGTTCCTCTAGTAGGTGAGAGTATTTGATCTCCTTGTTGATCCAACAGACGATAGGAAATAGGTTTCTCTCCAAATAAGATTACAAACTCATTAATAAAATCAATCAGTTTATCTTTTAACTTCCTTTGATTCCATTGATTGGCAGGGCGTTCTAGCCAACATTGTGCAAAAAAACTCTCACTTCTTAACAAGCCAACCCCATCTAGAATGGGTAATAATTTTTCTGCCTCTGCCAAAACAGGCTGGCTCAGATTAACCATCAGCTCAGTAGAAATGATGGTATTTGAATCAATTGATATCTCTGGAGGGGTTTTGAAGCTCTGGAAATTTCTAATTGGACCTACTAGAGAATATAGCTCTCCTTTATCTCCATCTAAAAATACTGATTCTCCTGATTTGAGTAAACTTGTTGCCTCTGCTATACCTACTACAGATGGGATTCCTAATTCTCTAGCTACGATAGCACCATGACTGGTGGTACTTCCTATCTCAGTAACTAAACCGGCAGCATTTTTGAGTAGCGACAAATGAATGGGCAGCACCTGTTTTAGCACTAAAATTCTTTTATCTAGGCTTTTGGTGTAGATTTCACTCTCTTGTAAGATTATTTCTATTGGAGCAATGACTTGGCCAGGGCTAACCCCTTTGCCTTTGAAACGACGTTGGATAGCTCTTACGGATTGATTTACTTGTAAATTTGCTCCTGTAAAGTAAAATTGTTCACTTTCCAAAATTGTCCAGTCTAAATATCCGTTGTAGCTCTTTTGCTGATTGAGCCTTTTTAGTTGGCTAATTAGATTTTTTTGTAAATAATAATCACTCAATTTTTTTTGCTCGTGAGAAAGTTCATAGGTAGATAAATCTCCGGCAATAATCTGATAGGCTAAATTTTGATTATTCTCGGCTGTGAGGGAAATGTTTCCTGTTGCCAAATCTACTAAATGGAGACTGCCACTGAGCCCTCCAATTTGAAAACCATGACCCAGTCCATAGATTGTTTGAATTTGGGCAGTTTGATTTTCTAATAAAACTCTGCCTGAAACAACGGTTGAACTTATAGGCTGAACTAATATGGCAAAGCCAATTTGTTCTAGATCCATACCACGCTTGAGCCAGTAAAATATACTTCTAGCACTAAAAAGTTTAGACCAAATTTCTTTTAAGCCATTTATAATTTCTGGAAGACTTGATAGTACGCTTGTTGAAGCTAAAAGTCCTTTGGTGTTAATATTAACCGCCAAAGAAGGTCGCAAAATGAGATTATCACTGTGCAATTTGAGAAGATTTTCGCTGATAATCTCACTTAAGCCAAATTGCAATTCTGATTGAACAATCAGCTTTTGAGAACGTTGAGAAAATTCTTGTAAAGCGTAGGGATCAGCAAGAAGATAGCGATCATTGCCTTTAAAATTCAGCTCTAGCTCCCTAAAGACCTGCTTGGCTATTGCTGAGCTGATAACAAAACCATCAACAACAGGATAGTTCTCCTGTAAGAGTAACCTCAACTGATGAGCTTTCTCTCCTACAAAGTGGCGATCTATATCACCTAGTTCGGACAACCAATAGGCTGATTTCACACTTTTTTGTTGTTTATTTTTAAACTAAATGATATTTGATGTAATTTTTTATCGTTATCATACTTATAATAAAAAGGTATAAACAGATAATTGTAATTCAATAGGAAAGTCAATATGAACTTCAGTGGGTCTTCAGCTCCTATTTCAGATCGAGAGCTAGAAATCATTGACTTGGTTGCCAAAGGGCTCACTAATTTGCAAATAGCCGAACAACTAGAAATCAGCAAGCGCACTGTAGATAATCATATCAGTAATATTCTAGAGAAAACAAAGACTGATAATAGAGTCGCTTTAGTCCGTTGGGCGATCAACAGAGGTAAAGTATGTCTTGATGAAATCAACTGTTGCACGCTACCTGATTTTAAATCTTCTAATTTTAACTAGGGTTATCCCTTTTTTGCTCCTACTGTTAGTTGGCTGCAGCTCAAATCAATCCTTATTGATTCCTCCTTTACCTTTTAATTCTGCCCTAAATACCCCCAGCAATGAGGAGCTACCAAGACTTTCTTATGATGGACATTATTTGGTTTTTGCCTCAGATCGCCAGGGTAAACGTGGGGTCTGGCTTTATGATTTAAAAGAGCATCAGATGGTTCCCTTAATAGGACTAAACAGACCCAATAGTCGTCAGGATGAACCAGATGTCAGCTCCGATGGCCGTTATATAGTATTTCTATCTGAGCAGTTTGGTAAAACTGATATCATAATTTATGATCGTGAGAACCAAAAAGAAGAAAACCTGACTGCCAATTTAGCCTTTCCTGTTAAAAATCCAACTATAAGCGGTAATGGCCGCTTTATTGCTTACCAGATTAATCGAGCAGGACAATGGGATCTAGTTGTCGTGGATCGTGGTCACAATTAGCTTTTATGTTCAATTGCATATTGTCTGAACCTTTCAAGATCCCCAAGTAGACTAGAATCAACTATTTTTCTCAAAAAAGGACCATCTATGATCTTTTTCAAAATGCTAGGAACGGCATAGGAAACGCTTAAGCGAACTATGCAGGTACCTCCGGAGCGATCATAGAAGCGAATAGCTCCGCGATTGGGCAAACCATCGACTGATTCCCATTGAATTATTTGGTGTGGAACTAGCTTAACAATGCGAGAATTCCAGCTAAATTCCAGTCCATTACTAGCTAATTTCCAGCGAGATAAGCTTGGATCTTCTGGGTTTAGCTCTACCGATTCAATCCACTTCATCCACAGTGGCATTAGTTCTAAATCTGACCAGAGTTTCCAGGCCAATTCTACAGGTACTGCTACTTCTACTTCTACGCTATGCTCCAACCAGTCTGACATTAGTATTCCTTCAGGGCTACCTGCTTCAAAATTTCTTGAGCGGCTTGTCTACCTGAGAGGGTAGCTCCTTCCATACTATCAATATAATCTTGTTGTGTGTAACTTCCTGCTAGAAAAAAGTTAGCAATTGGTGTCTTTTGGGCTGGACGATAGGGATCCATCTTGGGCGCTTCCCTATAGAGAGATTGGGCTAATTTGACTACACTATACCAAGTCATTTTCAGCTCTTTAGAGGAGGGAAATAGTTCATGTACTTGTTTGAGAACATGCTGGGCAATATCCTCATTCTTGGCTTTGATAAAAGGATCTCCTGGAGTCAGAACCAATTGTAAAAGAGAACCCTCGGTAGTACGATAGTAATCAGCTGGACTAGTCAGAGCTAAATCAGCAAAGCAGGAAAAGTCAGCATCTGCAGTATAGAGAAGATTATCAATGCCAGAGGGATTATTAATCTGTTGAACTTTGGCTTGATCTTGGAGTTCTGTTACCCATCCGTTAAAACGCAATTGGACTGTAACGACAGGAACTGCATCTAATTTATAGATATTTTCAAACTGTTCCCATTTTCTCCAATCTTTCGGCAGCACCTTCTGCACTCCTGGTACATCACAGGCACAGACATAGTGATCTGCTACAACTGTTTGCTCTTGATCCCCTTGGGCAATCAACAGCCCAGAAACCTTGGTATTTGAGTTATCTTCTTGATAAAGGATTTCTTTAACGAAGCTTCTGGTATGGATTTTGGCTCCTTTGGCATCCAGATATCTCAAAATGGGCTGATGGAGGTATTCATCTGGTGAGCCTTCTAACATTCTGAGCACTGAAGCTTCAGTTCGACTGGCAAAAAGTTGAAAGATTGTGAGCATGCAGCGAGCTGACATATGCTCTGTATCAATAAAACCTAGAGCATAGGCGATCGGATTCCACATCTTTTTGAGACTGCCATTATTACCACCATGGCTTCTAAACCAATCGGCAAAGCTGATTCTATCAAGCGCTCGTATATTCTTCATCGCACCTTCAAAATCGACTAGTCCTCTGACGATTGGACTGGTGCCTAAAGCTAAGGAATTGGCGATTTTATCGACATTAGAGAGCTGCGAAGTAGTAAAAAAAGCCTTTAATCCATTAAAGGGAGCGCCGGTGATAAAACGAAAGTCTAATTGGCCAAGGCGTCCATTTTTGTTAACAAAAGTGTGGGTATGTTCTTTGAGCCTCAGATTGTCTATTGCTCCAACCTTTTTCATCAGCTCAAAGAGATTGTAGTAGCAGCCGAAAAAAACATGTAGACCCATTTCAATATGGTTTCCATCTGCATCTACCCAACTGCCGACTTTTCCACCTATAAAATTTCTAGATTCAAATATCTCAACATCACAACCAGCATCTACTAATTCTATAGCTGTTGCAAGACCCGCTAGTCCAGCTCCAATGATGGCAACCCGCATTCAGTTCTTCTCGCTTAATATTTCCTTACAATTTTAACTTAATTTTGCTCTATCACTGAAGAATGAATTACTTGATAGATGCTATAGCAGTTGCGGCCATTGGCTTTAGCTTGGTAAAGTGCTTTGTCCGCTCTATTGATCAGACACTGTGGCGTAGCCTCTGGGGATGGAATAATACTTGCTAGTCCAAAGCTCAAAGTCAGTCTATCTGAGACTGAACTGCTCTCATGAGTGATATTAATCAAGTAAATTTTCTGACGGATATTTTCAATCAGTTCTATGATTTGCTCTTGATTAATACCGGAAATTACAATGCCAAATTCTTCTCCTCCATAGCGAGCAACAAGATCTGTAAAGAGCTCAACTTGAGAGCGAATTACCTCGGCTACCAGAATTAAAACCTCATCACCAGCTAGATGTCCATAGTGGTCGTTGTACTGCTTAAAGTAGTCAATATCACAGAGAATCAAAAACAGAGGCATACAATTTAAAGAAAGTTGCTCCCATTGTTTTTGCATTAATTGCTCAAATCCACGACGGTTGGCAATCTGGGTTAAAAAATCAGTAGTGGCTAGTTTTTCCAGGGCTAAAGCCTGGTATTTGAGCTGATTGTTCAGATTGACTATCTCGATTTCAGCTTCTTTGCGTTTTTTGATTTCTTCTTCTAAGGCTTGATTTTTAGCAAGAAGTTGGCGTTTTTGAGCTTGAATAGTTAATTGGGTTTTGACCCTGAGCAAAACTTCTTTCTCTTGAAATGGCTTAATTATGTAATCTATTGCACCCAATTCAAAAGCCTTAATTTTATTCTCCATTTGATCTAGAGCTGTAATAAAGATCACAGGAATATCAACAGTTATCCCAGAGGATTTGAACTCTCTACATACTTCAAAACCACTCATTTTAGGCATGTTAATATCCAAAAGAATAAGATCTGGTGGTTCTAATTGAGCGTATTGTAGAGCCATCATTCCGCTAGTAGTGCGTTTAATCCTATGTCCCTCTATTTCCAACAAACTAGCTAAAAGTTGAAGGTTTTCTAAGGTGTCATCGATTAATAAAATACTAGCAGGTGAATTAGGCATTATGTATTGTCTATAAATAGATTTCAATAATTTCCAAAATTTCTTCAAATTGAAAATTTTTTAATAGCTTGCTCAATATTTCGGTAGGTCTAGGGTTCTCCTTTGGTATAAGAGAAATTAGCTTTTGTATTTGTTGTTCATCTAAAAGAATTGCTGCTTCTTTTATTTGTCTGAGTAAATCTTTATCTAGGGTCTCTAATCCTTCTTCTTCAAGTTTATTAGTTCTGCTAGAGTATGGATTATGTATTTTATCGCCCGCGTATGTATATTCTAAGCCAAGATGACTGCCCATTCTCTCAAAGATAATTTGTTTGGAGAATGGTTTTGTCACATAGTCATCAAAGCCGGCTTCTAGGGTAAATGACTGATTTTCTATAAAAGCATGAGCGCTCAGGGCAATAATTTTGGTTTTATCTCCCTTGGGAGAGTTTCTAATTTTGCTAGTGATCTCATAACCATCCATAATGGGAATTTGAATATCCATCCAGATTAGATCTGGTTGCCAATTTTCCCAAATTTCTAGAGCTTCAATTCCATTTTTAGCTGATTTTACCTGCAGTCCTATTGCTCCTATTAACTCTAGCAAAAGTTGGGAAATTTCCAGATTATCCTCAACCACTAAAATTCTACTAGGGATCTGATTTGGTGCTAATCCAATTACCTCTTGAGCTGTTTGGGATAGCTGACTATTTTCAGCCGGCATAATCTCTAAAGTGCAAAAGAACTTAGAGCCAACTCCAAGAGTGCTTTCTAAGGTGATATCCCCCCCTAATAGGCGAGCAAATTGTCTACTGATAGCTAGACCTAATCCCGTACCTTCATTGTAGCTGGGTCCTTGTTCTGCTTGTTCAAAGGCTTGGAAAACTAATTCAAGATCTCCAGAGGCGATTCCCGTACCAGTATCAATAACTTCTATTTCTAAAAATTTCTGTTGTTTGTATTTCACCCTCACCAAAACATAGCCTTTAGAGGTAAATTTAACCGCATTACCGATTAAATTGAGAAGAATTTGGCGCAGTTTAGCTTGATCGGTTTTGATATATTGGGGAACTAGGGAATCCACCTCTAGCTTTAGCTCTATACCATTGCTTATGGTGCGAGGAATAAATATACTTTGCACTAAATCAAAAAGCTGATAAAGATCAAAAGAACTTAGGCTGATGGAGATCTTTTCTGCCTCAATTTGAGACATACTCAATACATCATTGATCAAGGAAAGAAGATGCTCCCCACTGCGATTGACAATATCGATATATTGACGTGTTGAGTCAGAAAGATTTTTATCTCGATTAATTAACTGACCAAAGCCAATAATGGCAGTTAGTGGAGTGCGCAGCTCATGTGTCATTTTAGCTAAAAACTGGCTTTTGGCATCATTGGCAATCTCGGCTGTTTCTTTGGCTTTTTGAAGTTCTTCTTCAATATGTTTTTTATCGGTAATATTATTGATAGTCCCTACCATCCTATAGGGTTGTTTCTCTTGGTTTAATAGACATTTTCCCTTAGCTTCGATCCAGAGATAATATTTTTCTCTATGTTGCATTCGGTGAATATGTTGATAAATTTCACTATTTTCAGATAAGTGATTATTAATTGCCTTTTCAGTATCAAGGCGATCTTCTACATGGATATTGTCAAGATAAGTGCCCAAAGTAAAAGGCAGCTGATCATTTTCGCAATAGCCTAAAATTTCCAACCAGACAGGAGAGTAGTAAACTATATCTGTGGTCAAATCCCAGTCCCAAATTCCATCATTGGTTCCAGAGACTGCTAAGTTGTAGCGCTGCTCGCTATCTTCAAGTTGTTTGGTGTTTTTTTGAATCCTTTGGGCCATTCTGTCAAAAGCCTTGGCAATATTGCCCACTTCATCATTGCCCAAGATACCAGTTCTTATAGCCAAATCTCCTTCAGCTAGTTTATTGCTGGCATTTACCAGACGAGCAACCCTTCTAGTTAAGGCAATCTCAAAAAATAACCAGAGCAAAAGACAGAATACCGTTAAAATTGTACTAAAAATAAGCGATTTATAGAGTGCATCTAGATATGCCTGACGCTTAGTTGCTGTCATATCATATTGTAGATAGAGAATACCAACTCTAGAAGGATTTAGTTCACCTGGCAGGGCAGCTAAAAGTACCGGGAACATGGCTATTATTTTTTTTCTGTCTTTGGTAAAAAAAATATTGGCAGCTTTGTTTGCACGAATAGTCTTGAATTTACTGAGATAACGAGCAGCTGACGTTTTTTGTATAGGCTGATTTCTCAATTGATAGTTACTTGCAAGAAAAACCCGGTTATTGTGGTCAAAAAGCAGTATCAAATCGAGATAGGGATCACTAGCTAATTGAGAGATCAAAATCTCTGCTTCTTCTTTATCATTGCGACGAAAAAGATAATCCAAAACCCCTGCAGTTCTACTGTGTCCTTCTACATAGTCTTCTGTGACATGTTCAGTTCTTTGATAGGATTCGGCAATTTCCTTGCGAAAAGAAAAAAAACCCAACAAGCTACCAAACAAAATCAAAATAGTAGGTATAGAAAATCTTAAAGGAAAGAGCAGGCGCTGCATAGAAATCAAATCTTGCTATTTTTAATAAAGCGCGTATCTAGGATAGAAGCAGGATCAATAGGCTCAGCAATGATTTTGTTTTTTACCATAACTGCAATTAATTTTTCCATACCCTTAATTAAAGAGGGATTGCTTTGATCCAACAAACTCAAGTTTTCTTTTAGATTCGGTTGGGTCATACCTTGGAAAGAATTAAGAATTTGCTCTGGGGTAACTTGAGTGCGAGGTGCAATCATTGCTGCAGCCACCTTAGGGTTGGTCTTAAAGTACTCCAGAGCGCGAAATCTGCCATCAATTAAATCTTGAATGGTTTGTGGGGAATTGTTAATTGCCTTTTGACTGACAACTATCGTATCAACTATCTCGCCGGGAATTTGACTACTGTCAAAGAGCAATCTGGCTCCTTGTTCAAGCAATTTAACCCTAGGCCGGCCAAAAGTTACTACTGCATCTACTTTACCTTCTTTATAAGCGCGCTCATGCTCATTTAACTCTAGGGAAACTATTTGGACATCTTTAGGGGTCATTCCGTTTTTTTCCAACGCCCTGGCGATAAAAAAGGCTCCCAAGGCCGTTGCTTCAACTCCAACTTTTTTGCCCTTTAAATCCTTAATGCTCTTAATCTCAGGCTTTCCTAAGATTACATCACCTCCATTGGAGATATCCACAATGGCAATAATTTTAAGGTCTTTTTGGGTTTGGGCTAAGGCAATGGCTTGATCGATAGATAGTCCAGCTCCTTCAATATTGCTATTGCGATAGGCTCTAACTTCCTCTGTCCCCGAAGGAAGTTCTATAATTTTTATAGGTTTATCCTTGTAATATCCTAGAGAGCGAGCAAGATAGAGAGTCTCATAGCCAGGCCAAAGATTAGTAGCAATACGCAAAGGTGATGATGGAGGAGACTGTTGCAGACAGCCAGCAAGGACTAGAGCTAAACCGATGGGCGATATCCATTGTTTATTTGCCCGCAAAAACTTCATATTTATTCTCCTCAATCTCTCTATGTAGACCCTTTCTCTTTATTATTCCCACTTTTTAAAAAATATAACAATGAGTAGCCCAAGCGCCCTAGAATACCTGTCCTCGAGGTTAACTAACCCCTGGCTTGTTGGCTATTGCGAAGATTCGTTCTATCAATCTACTTTGTACTATTTTAAAAAATATAATCTATCTCAAGGTCCAATTGTACTTTTTGGAGATATTGATCGTCTTGAGTACCTAGCACAATTGATTGCTGCTATATCGACTGATAGGCCAGTTTTTCTAACGAGCCCCAGCTACAAATATTTGAACAATATCGATAGCGCAGACAAACTATCTTCTTGTATTATGATACCTACTGGGGGAAGCTCTGGCGAAGTAAGATTTGCTAAGCATACTTGGCAAAGTTTAGTTGCATCGGTTATGGGATTTAAGGAATACTTTGCTATTGAACAGGTAAACTCATTTTGCCTGTTGCCGCTTTATCATGTCAGTGGCTTGATGCAGGCACTTAGAACTCTAATCACTGGAGGCAAATTAATTATCTTTGACTATGCTGCTGTCAAATCTAAGCCTCCAGAACTTGATTTTTACAGTGACTATTTTATTTCTCTGGTCCCAACCCAGCTTAAATTCATACTAGATCATTTTCCTCAATGGTTAGAGGGCTTTGGTACGGTTTTATTGGGCGGGGCTCCACCTTGGAATTCTCTTCTCCAAAATGCAAGAGTTGCTAATATCCAGCTTGCTTTGACCTATGGGATGACTGAAACAGCCTCAATGGTTGCAGCATTGAAGCCCAATGAGTTTTTGCAAGGAAATTGCAGCAGCGGAAAAGTCCTGCCCCATTCTAAAATAACAATTGAAGAAAAAAGCGGCGAAATTGGCACTATAGTTATAGAATCCAGCTCTCTTTGTTTGGGTTATTATCCTGAGCATTTAGGACAATTTAAGTCTTTACAAACTGACGATCTGGGATATTTTGACCAAGCTGGTTATCTCAATATTGTGGGAAGAAAGAGCCAAAAGATTATCACTGGGGGTGAAAAACTCTATCCCAAAGAAGTAGAGGAGGCTCTGCTTAATACAGGATTGATAAGTGATGTTGTGGTGATAGGCTATAGTGACTCTTATTGGGGAGAGATAGTAACTGCTATTTACACAGCAGAAAAAAAAGTTGAGCCTGAACAACTTAAAGAGATATTAAAACCGAATTTAGCTAGCTATAAAATTCCGAAAAAATGGATTCAGGTAGATTCAATTGCTCGCAATGCTCAAGGTAAGGTTAATATAAGGGAGATTGAGCAACTAGTCAAGGACAAAGCCTTTCTTTGATCCATTGCTGATTAGAAAGTCTATAGCGCAAACGATCATGTAAACGAGAGGGGCGCCCTTGCCAAAACTCAAAGATATAAGGAATAACTCTAAAGCCTCCCCAATTTTCAGGACGCGGTATTGGCTGATTATTGAATTTTTCTTGGTAATGGGCAAAGCGCGATTCTAGTTCTTCACGAGAGGAAACCACTTGGCTTTGAGTTGAAGCCCAAGAACCTATCTGAGAATTGAGGGGACGTGAGTTGAAATAACAGTCAGAGTCTTCTGCGCTAACTTTTTCTGCGGTCCCTTCAATACGAACTTGACGCTCTAGCTCTGCCCACCAAAAAACTAGAGCAACTTGAGGATGAGCTGCGATATTTTGCCCTTTGGCACTATCATAGTTGGTATGAAAAATTAAACCATTTTCACTAAAGCCTTTTAGTAAAACAATGCGAGCGTTCGGGCTGCCATTGCTATCGATAGTAGCTAGAGTCATGGCATTTGGTTCTAATAGCTGGGCATTGAGGGCCTGCTCAAACCAGAGCGAAAATTGTTGAAAAGGGTCACTAAGGGACTGGGCTTCAGTGAGCCCGGCAAGTTTATAATCTTGACGAAGATCAGCAAGTGGAAGATTCATAGTAGGTAAGAGCTAAAAGAATGCTAAGTACACCTGCACAAGAGGCAATCAACTTACTCATGGAACTGGCACAACAAGGGGCAATCGATCCTTGGAATGTGCAGGTGATAGATATTATAGATAGGTTTTTGGGTGAATTGGGACTTGATGCTGAAAACCCTGATATTTCCAGTCTATCTCAATCAGGGCAAGCTTTTGTCTGGGCATCTCACCTGGTCTGGCTAAAGGCTGATACTCTTCAACAAACTAGAGAAAGCGAAATCCCAGCCGATGAAGAAATTACAGAAGATTTTTTAGATATAGAGCAAAGCGCTAGCAGTAGTTTTGTTAAATTGGAAAGACATCTTAAAAGAAGAACATCTGTTGCTCCTCTGCGAAACCGTAAGGTATCACTGCAAGAGTTCATTGAGCAGTTGCAAAATATCTCACGCGAGATAGAAAAAAGTGAGCCAACAAATAGACCAAGTATTCGCAATCCCAGGCCCCATTCCCGCAGAGAAGCCTTAAGATTGGTTACTGAACTGGCTCATCAGGAAAATCTTCTCGAAAATGCCAGTTTCTTGGAAGGTTTTTTACTTGAGAATAGATCTAATTTAAATCTGGAAAACGAATGGATTTCTCTGGATAATCTGCTCAAATATTACCCCAAACAAAATGATCGCTGTGGGGTGTTCTGGGCACTTCTGCTGTTGAGTGCCCAGTCGAAGGTTGAATTGTATCAATTAGAGTTCTATGGAGATCTTCAAGTGCGCCTAATTTAAAATCTAGGCAGCTAGAGATTTGGATTTCTCTAATTTTTGCTCTTGCTCTAAAAACTCTGCTACTTGAGCTTCAATTTCGGTTTTGACGATTTCGCGATACTCAATAAAATGCTCTATTTGCGCGCAGACTGCAAGATAACTGCTCAGACCACCCCGGTTGTGATACCACATACTAAAAAGATTGGTCCAAAACTTCCAACGGGTTTTTCGCACTACCCCTTGTCTCCAGCAAATGATCAACAACGAGCGAAGAATAATAGGATTAAATGGTTTTTTTGCACCTTTGCTCTTTTTGGGATAAGTGGCCTGGCCCAAAATCCGAAAATGTCGATAAGTCCGCTCAAGAAAACAAAGAGGATCATAGAGGCGGTAAAAAGCATCTACATATTCTCTAGCTATTTCTTCTAACGGGCGAGTGGGCACAAAGTTCATCAAAGTAGTCTGATTGATATTAGCCGATTTGCTGCGCAGTCTACCTTCTTTTTCCAATCGATGCCAAAGAGCGGTATCTGGTAAAGCTTGAAGCATACTAAATAGAGCTGTAGGAATGGATGTCTGCTCAACAAAACGAATAATTCTTTCACCAGCTCCTGATTTTTCACCATCAAAACCAATGATAAAACCAGCCATTACCCGTAGGCCTGTTTTAGTGATGGTATGAACCGCATCAGATAGCGAATCTCTTGTATTTTGAAATTTCTGGGTTAATTTTAAGCTGGATTCATCTGGCGTTTCAATTCCTAAAAAGACTGCTCCAAAGTTACACTGCACCATTAAATCCATCAATTCTTGCTCTTTGGCAAGGTCAACTGAAGCTTCAGTTGCAAAGGAGAATGGATAATTATGCTCCTGCATCCAGGGTTTGAGCTCTTGGAGGAAGATCTTGACATTACGCTTGTTGCCGATAAAATTATCATCTACCATGAAGATGCTTCTTCTCCAACCTAGCTCATAAAGCCTGTCTAACTCGGCAATCAGCTGCTCTGGAGTTTTGGTGCGTGGCTTGCGTCCATATAGTACAATAATATCGCAGAATTCACATTGAAATGGACAGCCTCTAGAAAATTGTACTGACATCTCAGCGTAGTATTTAAACTCCAACAAATCAAACCTAGGTATTGGAGTAGTAGTAACATCTGGTCTTTCGCCACCAGCTCGAAAGACTCCTGTTGTTTCACCACGCTCTATTGCTTCAACAAAAAGGGGTAGGGTGATTTCTCCTTCATCTAGGATTAGGTAATCAGTCCCAATACTGGTTAGATCCCCGGGCAAGGCCGTTGCATAGGGTCCACCGACTGCTACTGCTTTACCACGAGATTTGGCTTCTTTGACTTGAGCGATGAGGTCTTCTTTTTGAACAATCATGCCTGAGAGAAGTACCAAATCTGCCCATTGCCACTCTTGCTCAGTGATTGGACGAACATTGCGATCAACTAGTTTGAATTCCCAATGTTGAGGTAAAATCGCGGCTACTGTTACTAATCCGAGCGGCGGTAGCATAGCCTTGATATCTAAAAGGGCCAAAGTTTTTTCAAAAGACCAATAGCTTTTGGGAAAGAGCGGATATAAGAGTAAGACCTTCATATTTACTTTTGATCTTTTTAGTTAGCTTAGCTTATAATTCCCAAAACTAAGGAAAATTGTCATTTTTATTTGTCGGAATATTCTGTAGAGATATTGTTTGATGGGGACTGGCAATATCTATTTGGGATCTATTGAAAGACTCTATGACTCTCAAACGAAGCTCACGAGCTACAGTCCATTGAAGTCCAGGCTTGGTTTTCATCCAGATTCGCAAGCTGATGCCCTCAGATGATAGATTTTCAATTCCTATTGTTTGCGGAGGCTCTAGAAGAGAGCTTTGCCATTGAGGGTCATTGTATATAGAGTGAGCAGTTTCTTCCAAGATTATTAAAGCCTTTTCAACATCTGTTTCATGGGAAACCTGAATCTGGTAATCTACTCTTGACCAGTCTTTGGTTTGATTGCGTACTATGCCAACAGAGCCATTGGGAATAGTTACTAAATCTCCATTTGGCGCTCTAATCCTGGTAACAAAAAGATTGACATCCTCTACTAGTCCAGTATTTGAACCAATAGTCACTGTATCTCCAATTGCATAAGAATCATTCATCAAGTTAATTGCGCCGGAGAACATATCCTTGATGATGCTTTGAGATCCAAAAGAAATGGCAAAACCTAAAATACCAGCACCAGCTAATACAGGTCCAACTGGTAAATTGAATGCCTGCAGGGATAAGATAATGCCAATAGCAACTAATAGCAATGTTGAGATACCTCTTAAGGCAGATGCTAGAGTGGTGATCCGAGAGATTTTTCTGGGGGAAAAGTTGTTGCTAAGGGACATTCCCTCAGTCCAGGTATTCAATGACCAGTCTATAATCAAGCCAATTATTTTGGTGGCAACTATGACCCCTGACCAGATCAACAATAAAGATACAGGTGTACCAGCAAGTTTGAGGCTGATCCATCTTGTTTCTGGAAAAAGAGAAAGTATCCAACTAATACCATGTAGCCAAATCAATATTAGTAAAATCAGCAGCAAACGTACGAATAAAAGAGCTGATTTAAACTGTTTATCTAGTATTACTCTATATTCTTCAGGGTCAAAAAAGCTTGCCGGTTTAGTAATAAAGCTATAGAGATTGTCGGGTATATGTTGAAGTTTCCCAAAGCGAATCTTGTGAAAATAGGGCAAAAAGGTCAGATAGTTAATTATAAAATTAATCCAGCGAACAAAGGCATTAGTATTGTTTTGAGTGATTTCTTCTAAAGTATTTGAACGCAAGTATTCTTTGATTTGTTTTAATCTGTTTTTGATGATTTTGCGAAGTAATGAAATCAGAAAGCTTACAAATACCAAAATACCAATTGTTAAGCCTCCTTTAAGTAACTGCTGCTGAAAATATTCAGGCTGGCGCTCTTGATAAGCCCTAATTAAAGCGTTTTTTAAAATTTTGCTAGAATCAGTACCTATTTGATCGGCAGATTCTCCATAAAGTTGAATATCAGCTTGAGTAATAGTGCCGACAATCTGTTGCTTGATTTGCTTTTTATCAGAAGCTAGGATGACCGTTTCCCCATTGAGTACGGATGCGTTTATTTGTAGGGTATTGGGATCAAATCCTCTTTTGATAATATCTCGAAGATTATTTTCAATACGTTTAATTCTTTGGTCTAATAGAGAGTCTTTCTCCTCTGATTTATCTTCGCCAGTTGAGGAGGCTGGAACGGCTACATAAAGTAGTGGTCTACCATCAAGTGTGACAGGACCATAGAGTATATTGCCAATCTGTCTGGACATAGTGAGTGTATCTATCAACTCTCTGCTATTAGAAAATAGAGGTGGTAGAGAAGTTACCTGTCCAAAGCTAGTATAAGCGCTAAATGTGGTACAAAAAAGAGTTAATGTTATAACTAGTATAAATTTGGTTAGTGATTTTCTTAAAAGCATCAATAATTTAATGATTTTCGGCAGGCTAAAGTAGATAAGGTATTATACCTATTTCTGTGTCATTCACGCATATTGAGCGCCGTATGATGCCAATAAAGACTGTAAGCTTGGTAGAAATCTGCTAATTGGATAGCAACTTGATTCATTTCTTGATGTGAACAGTCCGTACTAAAAGCTGGCAAAAACCAGACCCCTTTATCTTCACCAAGGATCTCATAAGCAATATTGTAGTTTTTTTGCTAGATGAAGGTGAGCTCAAGATTCTTATAATTAAGATAACTAGAAAAATTACAATAATTTACCTATACAATGTTTGACGCTCTTGCTGATAGATTAGAAGATGCCTGGAAAAAGCTCCGTGGTCAAGATAAAATTTCCAAAGCCAATATTCAAGAGGTTTTAACTGAGGTTCGCCGGGCCCTTTTGTCGGCAGATGTAAACCTAAATGTGGTTAAGAGTTTTATTGCCCAGGTAGAGGAAAAGGCACTTGGATCTGAGGTAATTTCGGGAGTTAACCCAGGACAGCAATTTATCAAGATTGTCTATGATGAGCTAGTTGCGGTGATGGGAGAGAGCAATGTTCCTCTCAACCAAGCTGACCAAGTCCCAACAGTTATCCTCATGGCGGGTTTGCAGGGAACTGGTAAAACCACCGCTACTGCCAAGCTGGCACTTTATCTACGCAAACAAAAACGCACTTGTTTAATGGTTGCTACCGATATCTACCGGCCTGCTGCTATTGACCAGTTGATCACTTTAGGTCAACAGATTGAAGTGCCAGTATTTGAATTGGGAACTGGCACCAATCCAGTGGAAATTGCCAGAGCAGGGTTAGCTAAAGCTAAGGAAATGGGGGTTGATACAGTAATTGTTGATACCGCCGGACGTCTTCAGATTGATCCTGAGATGATGAATGAATTAGCCAAGATCAAAAAAACAATACAGCCTAATGAAACCCTCTTGGTGGTTGATGCAATGACCGGGCAAGAGGCTGCCAACTTAACTAGAACTTTTGAAGAAGAAATTGGTATCACTGGCGCAATTTTGACCAAGTTAGATGGGGATACCAGAGGTGGCGCTGCACTCTCAGTTCGCCAAGTTTCTGGTAAACCCATCAAATTTGTTGGAGTTGGGGAAAAAGTAGAGGCCTTAGAACCATTTTATCCAGATCGTTTGGCTTCTAGAATTCTCAATATGGGCGATGTCTTAACCCTAGTGGAAAAGGCCCAAGAGGCCATTGACATAGGGGATGTTGAGAAAATGCAGGCCAAAATTATGACGGCCAAATTTGACTTTACCGATTTTCTCAAGCAGATGAAGCTCCTTAAAAATATGGGATCTCTTGGTGGCTTTATCAAGATGATCCCAGGTATGAATAAACTGAGCAATCTGGATCTAGAAAAGGGAGAAAAAGAGCTCAAACGTACTGAAGCAATGATCAACTCAATGACTTTAGAGGAACGTTCTAACCCAGATCTGTTAGCTAAATCCCCTAGCCGTCGTCGACGCATTGCCAAAGGCTCTGGTCAAAAAGAAGAAGATGTTACTAAATTGATTACTAACTTTAGCCGAATGCGCTCGATGATGCAGCAGATGACTAGCGGTGGTATGCCCTCAATGGCTGGTGGACTTGGAAATATGTTTGGTGGTGGGGGACAATCGGCCCCTGGTCCTGGTTTTAGAGGCTATACAGGTGGCTCACAACCCAAAAAAAGCAAACCAAAGAAAAAGAAAAAAGGCTTTGGAGATTTTTAGCTTCTAAAAAGTCGACTATAGAGATTAGCATGCTCCATACTGGCAAGACTCAATCCCCAACTGCAACTGTAGGGTAGTTCTTTTGTAGTCAAAATATATTGGGCTTTATCAATAATACTTGGAGCAAGTGATAGTAGTATTTTTTGGGCTTCACTTTGTCCCAAGGGGATCAATTTGAGTCCTGCAGCAACTAGATTACTTACCCAACTGTGAAGATAGCCTAAAATGGCATCTTCTACAGAGATCTGCCAGTAAGAAGCCAAGGCACTGTAAGCTATGGCAAAGTTAACTTCTTCTTGGTTTAGTTGTTCATTGAGTTGACTGGCTAAAACCGGTTCAATGGTGCTAATTAGGCGTAGCAAAGAAAAGCCCATTTGGTGAGATTGTTCTTTTAGTTCTTGAGTTTCTCTAACGGCTGATAGCCAACTGTTCCAATAATCTAGCCTAGAAGAATCATCACTATAAAGTCTGCTTATTATCGCTACATCCAAACCAATAGAGCCCCATTTGAGTTCAGCTTTTATCCAGCGCTCAAGAGTAACTGCATTAGTTATCTTTTCTTGGCTGACCAATGTTTCTATTGCCTCAGAATAACTATAGGCGCCTACTGGTAAACTGGGGCTAGCTAACTGCAAAAGATAAAGTAAAGTTGACATCTCGATGATTTCTACAAGTGTTTTGAACCTCAGTGCAAGAAAAGGTTGTAGTTTGTTAAAAAGATTAGTTTAATAGCTAAGTATAATTCCTATAAAAGCGGCAAGACCAATAGCAATCAAGCCAGTAGCAACAATAACACTCAAGGATATATTGGGAGTGTAGGTATAGACCACACGTCTGATTCGCTTGAGTTCGGCTCTATGTTGAATGATAGCCATAAACAGAGCAAAAACACCCAGAGCAATAAAAGAAAGTCCCAAGATTCTAGAGAGCCTGATGGGATTTTGAACCGAAAGTGGAGCTTTAAGAGCATTTACAATACGATCTATACCAAAACCAAAACTAATTAAAGACAAACTGGTACGAATCCAGGCCATCAAGGTTCGCTCAGCTGCATCACGGTTTCTTTTTTTGGCTAACTCTACGGTTATCGCTCCTGAGCTTTGTTCTTTTTCTTCCATGACTAGTTAAAGTAAATTTAACCAATCTGCAACAAAGAGAGAAACTTCTTTGAGCAAATTTGGTGAATCGGCATCGAACCAGTGAATACTGCTATCTGCTCTAAACCAGGTTCTTTGACGCTTGGCAAACTGATTGGTATGTAAAACAATATCATTTTGGGCATCTTCTAAGCTGATTTCTCCAGCTAGGTAGCGTTTGATTTCTCCATAGCCTAGAGTATTTAAAAGGGGCAAGTCGCTTCCGTACTTTTGGCTGATTTGTTTTACCTCCTCAACTAAACCAGCATTAATCATAGATTGGGCCCGCCTGTATATTTTTTCTCTCAATCTATCTCTATCAGAATCTAGCCCTATCTGTAATATAGGATACTCTGGGTTTGATTGACCCTGCTGCTTTGAAATAGGGCTGCCTGTAACATAGTATACTTCTAGGGCTCTTATGGTTCTGGTTTGGTCAGCAGGTGAGATTTTTTGGGCAGCTTGAGGATCTATTTGCCGGAGAAAATTATAAAGTTGCTCTTGTCCTAATGATTGCAACTGCTCTCTTAATTGATACTGCGGGGAAACTCTAGGAATTAGTAATTTTTTTACTATAGATTTAATATATAAACCAGTCCCACCTACTAGTAACAAAGGAAAACTTGCACTATTTTCGATGATTTGATTGGCAAGCTCTTGGTACTGAGCTAGGGTTAATATTTCTGTTGGCTCACAGATATCCAGCAGAAAATGAGGAACTTGCTGTAATTGACAATGATCTGGTTTAGCAGTTCCAATATCAAATTCACGATAAATCTGGCGAGAATCAGCGCTGATTATTGCTGTGTTGAGCGTTTGGGCCAACTCAATTGCAAGGTTTGATTTTCCTACGGCAGTTGGCCCGCAGATGACAATCAGCGACTTGTTCATATCAAACTAAATTAGTACGATACCAATCCACTGTTTCTTTAATCCCCTTGAATAGATCTGTTTGAGCCTTAAAGCCAAAAGATTGCCAAGCTCTTTGAGTATCTAGAGCTCGTCGCGGCTGCCCATTGGGCTGTTCTTTTTGCCAGATAATCTGTCCTTGAAATTCCATAATTTCGGCTATCAAATTAGTTAAATCTTTAATGGATATTTCTAGGCCAGTTCCTATATTTACCGGCTCGGCAGAATCATAATCCTGAGTAGCCATGACAATTGCTTTAGCTACATCAGCTACATAGATAAATTCACGAGTTGGTGTACCATCACCCCAGACTTCAATTTTCTTTTCTTTATTAATTTGAGCTAGATGAATCTTGTGGATAAGAGCCGGAATAACATGGCTGCTGCGCGGATCAAAGTTATCTCCAGGACCGTAGAGATTAACAGGTAGTAAATAAATCCCGTTAAATCCATACTGTTGACGATATGATTGCAGTTGTACCAAAAGAGCTTTTTTGGCAATACCATAAGGAGCGTTAGTCTCTTCTGGATAACCATCCCAGAGATTTTCTTCTAAAAATGGAACTGGGGTGAATTTAGGATAAGCGCAGATAGTACCTACGCAGACAAATTTCTCTATATCAGAGCTATAAGCTGCATGGATTAGCTGCGTGCCCATAATCAAATTGTCATAAAATAACTCAGCGGGCTTTTCTCTATTGAGACCAATACCTCCGACATGAGCAGCTAAATGGATAACAATTGATTGATCTTGTACTGCCCTATAACAATTTTCAAGAATTCTGAGATCGCATTGTTTTGAGCGAGGCACTCGAATATTTTCGGGATTTACTCCAGATAGGATTAAATTTTCTACTACTTGTTTGCCAACAAATCCTGCTCCGCCGGTAACTAAAATTTTTTTATCTTTCAAATCCAACATTTTGCTCTGTTTTTCTCAAATCTATTGTAAGCCTATGTTATTACGGGTAAAGGCAGTTTCTTTGTTTTTGTTGTCATGATTATTGGCAAAAGTTATACCCAAACTTTCGAGATCTTTTTCCACCATCAGATGAACTAGTTCTTCAAAAGAAATAGAATGTTCCCAGCCCAATTTTGTCTTTGCTTTAGTAGGATCGCCAACTAAAAGATCTACTTCGGTTGGACGCAAGTAACGTTCATCAAAAACTACATAATCTTGCCAATTGAGATTGACATGCCCAAAGGCAATGGTAAGAAAATCCTTGATCGAATAGTATTGACCGGTTGCTATGACATAATCATCAGGCTCGTCCTGTTGCAGCATTAACCACATAGCCTTGACATAGTCCTTAGCATAGCCCCAATCTCTCTGGGAATCAAGATTGCCCATATAGAGTTTATTTTGGTTACCTTTGACAATATTGGCAACCGCTCGGGTGATTTTACGAGTGACAAAAGTCTCACCGCGGCGGGGTGATTCATGGTTAAAAAGAATACCATTGCAGGCGAATAAATTATAAGATTCCCTATAGTTTAAGGTTTGCCAATAGGCATAGACCTTAGCGCAGGCATAGGGGCTACGTGGATAAAAAGGAGTGGTTTCTTTTTGTGGTATTTCCTGGACTAAACCAAACATCTCTGAAGATCCAGCTTGATAAAAACGAACTTGCTCTCCTATTCTTTGCTGATAGTCGCGCAGTGATTCTAAAAGCCGCAAAGTACCTAATCCAACAGTATCAACAGTATATTCTGGTGAATCAAAACTAACTCTGACATGTGATTGTGCGCCAAGATTATAAATTTCATTTGGTTTAATTTGCTCAACCAACCGACCGATAACTGTTCCATCAGTTAGATCCCCGTAGTGCAAAAATAGTTTGGCTTCACTTTGATGAGGATCTTGATAGATATGATCAATGCGGTCGGTGTTGAAGGTAGAAGCTCTGCGAATCATTCCATGAACCTCATAACCTTTCTCTAGAAGCAGCTCACTCAAATAAGAACCATCTTGACCAGTAATTCCAGTGATTAAAGCTCGTTTACGATTTACCATGGGCAATTATTCATCCTATCTCCAAATAAACAATAAATCTTATCATAGCTGCTTCTAATGATGACTTTTTACAAAATCAATAGACATTTTGACTTAAAACTCTTTTTTTATTAAAATTTCATATTTAATAGATCAATATGCTAGCTAAAATAGCTTTACGCCTTGCCAATATTGAAATCATGAATAAAAAAACAACTAATTTTTATTACAGGGAATTAATGACACTGAGCCTGCTCAGTATCTTATTAGTAGGATGTCAAGGAGCTAATCTTTTAACGGGATTTTTTGGTAAAAAGACTGAAACTATTACACCGCTACCTATAAAAGTATCGGCTTTGGGCTATATCGAACCAGAAAGCAAAATTCGCAAAGTTTCTATATCCAGTTCACTTGCTGGAGACCGAATTGAGCAAATCACAGTCAAGGAAAATCAAAAGGTCACAAAAGGCCAGACTCTAGCTATCTTAAATAGCTATGGCACTTTAAAAGCAGCATTTGATGAAGCCAATCAAAATGTCAAAGTAGCCCAAAGTCAACTAGCTCAAGTCAAAGCTGGAGCAAAGCAAGGAGAAATCAAAGCTCAAGAATTTAAAATTCAAACTCTAGAGCGCCAGCGCAAAGCAGATCAACTCACCCAGAATCAAATTGTGGCCCGTTATAAAGCCAGTCAAATTGAGGCTAAAACCGAATCTGCCAAATACGATAGTTTATACAAACAAGGAGCAGTTTCTGAATTAGAACGCAACCGCTATCGTACACGCTATACAACTGCTACTGCTGATCTGATGCAAGCTATTGAAAATCGCAATGGCAAATTAATGACCCTAGAGTCACAAATTGAGGCCGAAAAAAATACCCTCAAACAGATCACCGAAGTAAGACCGGTGGATGTCACTAAAGCCCAAGCTGATCTGCAAAAATCCATTGCCGCTAGAAACAGAGCCAAGCAGGAGTTTGCCTATGCTACAGTGAGCGCTCCTCAAAATGGTGAAATTCTCAAAATTGTCGCCCATCCTGGCGATAAGGTAGGAGATCAAGGTCTGTTGGAAATGGCTGATACTTCCAGCATGGTAGTTAATTCGGAAGTCTATCAAACCGATATGCCCAAAATATTTATCGGTCAAAGGGTCACTATCACAGCCGATGGCTTCAATGGTAGCGCTCCTGGACATGTTTACCAGATCAATCGACTGGTTAAACAGCAGAGTGTTTTTAACGGCAAACCCGGTGAGAATTTGGATATGAGGGTTTTTGAGGTAAAAATTAAATTAGACCCCTCAATAGAGGAAAAATCAAAGTTTAAATATGCTTCTAATATGCAGGTCAACGTAGTATTTGAAACCAAAGAGGAGAAAAGTAATCCATGAAATTAAACAATCTTCTCAAACGTACTCCAGTTGCCTGGCTACAAGTTACTAACAATCCTGCCAAGATGCTCATTGCCATAGCAGGAGTGAGCTTTTCCAATCTTTTGATGTTTTTTCAGCTGGGTTTGATCGATAGCCTTTATAACTCTCAGCGCAAGCCAATCAACAACATGAACGCCGATCTAATTATGGTCAGCTCCAAATATAGCAATCTGGGCGCTCTGCAAGATTTCCAGCGTAGTCGGCTCTATCAGGTAATGGGAGTAGAGGGGGTGGATTATGTATCACCAATGCGTATTGCCAGAGCTAATTGGATCAATCCTAAAACTCGCAACGGCTATGATATTTATGTATTTGGAGTTAATCCGGCCTATCCTTCGCTCAATTTTCCCGCGCTCATCCAGAATACTGGACGACTAAAAACCTTGCGCAGCGCCCTATTTGATCGCAGTTCCAAAAAACAATATGGTGATATTGCCAAAGAGATGGACAAAAATGGTGGAGTCTTTTTTACTGAAATCAGTGGCAAGCAGATCAAAGTCATCGATACTTTTTCTATGGGCTCTACCTTTTCTGCTGATGCCAACTTGATAACTAGTGAAGATACTCTACTTTACCTTCTACCTAAACTAGATAAAACTAAACTTCAAATTGGGTTGATCAAACTCAAACCAGGTGTATCTCCTTTGAGGGCTAAAGCCAGTATGCAGTCAATCTTGACTGAGGATGTGATGGTGCTGACCAAAGATGAACTATCCCAGCTTGAATTGAAATATTGGCAGAAGAATTCCTCAGTAGGTTTTATCTTTTCTTTGGGGGTTTTGGTAGGCTTTGTGGTAGGTAGTATTATCGTCTATCAGATACTCTATGGGGATGTAATGAACTCTCTGCCTCAATACGCTACGTTAAAGGCTATGGGCTACAGTGATGCCTATGTGATTTCTATAGTGATCCAACAGTCGGCGATTTTTGCCCTGATTGGTTTTGTTCCAGGAGTGGTACTATCAATGGGGCTCTACCATTTACTGGCCACAGTTACAAAATTGGCTATCTATATGACCGTAACTAGAGCTCTACAAATTCTCTTATTGACTTTTATTATGTGCGTAGGCTCCGGTATTTTGGCTACCAGGAAACTGGTACAGCTTGATCCAGCCGATGTATTTTAAAACAAAATCCCAACTATGACTGAACCTATTATCAAACTGCGCAATGTCAATCATTATTTTGGCTCGGGAGAGAATCGCAAACATGCCCTCAAGGATATTACTTTAGATATTTATCCTGGACAGATTATTATCTGCACAGGCCCCTCCGGTTCAGGTAAAACAACTTTACTCACTATGTTAGGAGGATTGCGCTCTTGCCAAGATGGAAGTTTAGAAATCTTAGGTGAGCAGCTCAATGGAGCTTCTAAAGAGCAATTGGCAAAGTTGAGATTAAATGTAGGTTTTATTTTTCAAGCTCACAACTTGATGATGTTTCTGACTGCCAAAAAAAATGTGCGCCTCTCTCTGGAATTGCATGAGAAATATTATCAAGAAAATATGGATGCTCTGGCAGTAGATATGTTAACCAAAGTAGGCTTAGGAGATAGAGTTGACTATTATCCAGCTAAACTTTCAGGCGGGCAAAAACAAAGGGTAGCTATCGCAAGAGCTCTAGTTAGCAGTCCCAAAATCGTCTTAGGTGATGAACCGACTGCCGCTTTAGATAAAGAATCTGGCCGCAAAGTAGTTGGATTGATGAAAGAATTAGCTGATACCCAAAAAACGACAATTATTATGGTCACCCATGATAATAAAATTCTAGATATCGCAGATCGCATTATCATTGTTGATGAGGGTGCTTTAGCGAGTAAAGAAAAAGAAGAAGCTTTCATTCTCAAAATGCGCGATAGCCCATCTTAATTATTAATACTTAAAAAGTTTATGATAGCTACTTGCTCCTGTTGTAACCAAGCTCTTGCCATTCTCACTGAACAATTAAGCGCTCCTAAAGTATTCCCTTTGCTTGGTCAGTCCCACTTCAGCCAGATTTTATCTCATATCAAACCTCAGGTAAAACCAAAGAGTGCTTTTGCTGATGTTATTTACCAAAATGCTCAAGTTATCACCCTCAACGATGACCAACCTACTGCAGAAGCTGTGGCTATCCAAGATGGCAAAATTCTCGCTCTAGGTAAAATTGAGGATTTACAAGCTCTACAAGGAGAAAGTACCCAAATTATTGACCTTGAGGGTAAAACTATGTTGCCAGGTTTTATAGATGGACATGGCCATGTAATTGCCCAAGGGATTTCTACAACTGTTGCT
Source organism: uncultured cyanobacterium (assembly GCA_903887375.1). Lineage (GTDB taxonomy): Bacteria > Cyanobacteriota > Cyanobacteriia > Cyanobacteriales > Microcystaceae > CAISPN01. Next base: position 10,283 of record CAISPN010000087.1, on the reverse strand, counting down.
ATTTTGCTACCTCCACCTGATGGGGAAGTTGACAGTATACCTAAACTGCAAGATGTTTTAAGGCAATGGAGCAAACAGGAAATCTCCCAAGTTCTAGGAATTATTATAGGTAACGGCTATGATGATTCTCAACTAATCGAAGCTCGCCATCCCAATCGCTATGATCTAGATGCTGTATCTAGCGAGGTGCCGGTTATAGCTGTACACCAGTCAGGACACCTTTGCTCCTGTAATAGTAAAACTCTCGAGCTTCTAAATATCACCAAAGATACTCCTAATCCAGATGGTGGGGTAATTCAACGACTGCCCGATAGTCAAGAGCCCAATGGGGTGATGGAAGAGTCTGCTAGTTTTTTTGTGATGTCTTCTATCCTATCTAAGACCTCTAATGTTGGTTCTATTCAGGCTGACAAGGTAGTTAATCTCATAGAAAAGGGTACAGAGATGTATGTTAAGTATGGTTTTACTACGTTGCAAGAAGGCTTGGCTAGCCCGTTTTATCTGGAAATGCTCAAAGCCGCAGTAGCACAAAATCTTCTCAAGGCTGACATCACAGTCTATATGGATTATTTTAAAGCCGCTCCTAATGCCCATCAAGAAGATTGGTCTAGGGATCATTACTATGGACATCTGCGTTTAGCTGGCGGTAAGTTGGTACTTGATGGCTCGCCCCAGGGACGTACTGCCTGGTTAACTAGGCCCTACCATCGGCCACCAGAGGGAACCAATCGTGACTATGCAGGCTATCCTATTATGACTGATGAGCAACTCATAGAAAGATTGGAAACTGCATTTATCAATAATTTTCAGCTGATATGTCACTGTAATGGAGATGCGGCAGCTGACCAGTTGATTAACGCGCTCAAAAGTCTTACTCAAAAGTATGGCCCAGCTGATCGGCGAATTGTCATGATCCATGCTCAAACTTTGAGAGAAGATCAACTAGATCAGGTAAATGAACTAGGGATTATTCCTTCATTTTTCCCATCCCATACTTTCTATTGGGGTGATTGGCATAGAGATGTCACCCTAGGACCAGAGAGGGCCCAAAGAATTTCACCGACCAAATCTGCTCTTGAGCGGGGAATTAAATTCAGTATTCATAATGATGCTCCAATAGTTCTGCCCAATGCGATGCGGCTTCTTTGGTCAGCGGTAAATCGCCGTACACGCAGCGATCAAGTCCTAGGAGCCGAGCAGCAAATTAGTCCGCTTGATGGACTAAAGGCTCTGACTATTTGGGCTGCCTATCAGCAGTTTGAAGAGGATAGCAAAGGTTCAATTGAAGTGGGTAAACTGGCAGATTTTGCTATTGTTTCTGAGAATCCTTTGACTATTGATCCGATGAAAATCAAAGATATAGTGGTTCTTGAAACTATTAAAGAGGGCAAAACTATCTATTGCTGCTCAAAGGTGGGAACCATTGATCCTGGGTTAAATGCCCAATAATCTCACTGACAATGGCCCAGAGTAGCTTTACTTGAAGCTAATTGCCTTGTTGTTCGCCAGAGATGAAGAGTAGAAGTTAAAAGAAAAAAGCCTCTAGAAAAACTAAGAGGCTTTTAAAAAAAGGGAGATTAATGGGGGAGGAAAGTTTAATACTGCTGACTAGTCGTCATCATCATCGTCATCATCTTCATCATCATCTTCATCATCGTCATCATCGTTTTCTTTTTTACTAAAAAATTCCTGAGCTTTGTCTTTAATATTCTCAAGAAAATTATCAGCAGATGAATCTTTATCTTTTTTGCTCATTAGGTTACCTCCAGATTCTTAATTACAATAAAATCAAGGTTCAATATAATATTAATCCTATTAAATATAAATATAGTTAACCTTGGGTTAAGAAATTAGATTTTCATATCCGGGGCTATTAAAGAAAGTAAAGACTTAAGAACATCCGATTCTTCAGCAGAAATTAGATGATCCATCCAAGCGATTTTAACAGCAAGAGGAAATGCCCTAGCAGCTATATCGGGATCTAATTTTTCAGCAACATTAATAGATTGAGGGACTTTCAATGCTGAACGAACCGCATCTAAGGTGATTTGATCTAGATTAAGTGGCGATAGTTGTTTCTCGATAATTTCCCAATTATTGTCAGATTTATTAGAGCTAATTTGGATTAGATAGGCTAAAAGTCTTGATAATTGAACTAGCTTGGCAAGTTCATCATTATTTGATTGGGCTGTAGCTGAAACATTGGAAGAATTTATCAGATTATTGAGAATTTTTTGCCAATCTTGGTCAGAGCAAAATTCCGGCTTACTCACTGTTAATTCTACGCTTATACGATCTGAATTTGGGATCAGTTGAGTTACTTCAGTTCTTACACCTATATAGCCTAACCAACAGGCTATAGTCTGAGAGAGAGTTTCTTGTGTTGTTTTAGAATTAGCTAATAGTCGGATTTGATTTTCAACCAAGGGGCGAACAATTTGGGTAATCATGTTGTAAAAAGTTTTTTAAATAGCAGTTTTATCTAAAAGAATTCTTTCAAAAGTAACCCTAGGTATCTGCTTGTCATAATAGACAGTCAAAGAAGCAGCTTCTGGATTAACTTCAATGGACTTAACCCCTTGAATGGATTCTATAGAAGATTTGATTACTTGAGCATATTCTTTATTTAGATTTAACAAGGGTACTTTTATTCTGATTCTGCCTTCAATTGTATGCATGATATGTGTTTTTTTTAAAGGTTCTTTTGTTTGAACAAATTCAGCTAAATTATCAAGAAATGGGCTAAGAGAAAACCATTGCTCAAATATTGATTTTTCAGCAGGCAGAGGGGATTGATATAGTACAACTTGATCAGATACTAGTTGCACTTTTTTTCGAGGAACTGTAGCAAGTGTGAATTTTTCTTTTGATTCAATATAGTTGGTCAAATCCACCAAGGCATTTTGAATTGCTATAAGTCTTTCTCTTCCTTCTAGATCTTCAGTGGATTTGGCATTGCGAATAGCTTCAATAGTTCTATCTAGATCTAGATAAAGATGACTAGTTCTTTGCATACTATCCATTACTTCTCTATCAAATTGATATAGAGTAGTAGCAACAAATTCAGGATAGGTAGCATTTGAACCAAACACCCTAGTCACAAATCTTTGTCCGAGGGAATGCTGTCTAGTGTGAGAAAAACTAAAAGCATCATCTCCAAATGAATTACGATCTGCAAAAAGTTCAGAGATGGTAGTTGTCATTTGAATTGCCTTTACATCATCTGTGTAAGAGCCATATAGAAAAAAATAAAATGACCAACCAAAATACTTAACAATGATATAGACAATTTCAAGAGCTTCATGATAGCTGATTTCACCATGAACATCTCCTCTATGAGCTATGCCTTCTCGTAAGAATTCAATTTCACGGTTGGCTAGAATTTTATAGAGGCGGCATTGGAGTTCTTCAGCTACTAAAAGAAAGGGATTAATGTATATTGCATCTAGGTGACTATCAGCTTCAATTCTGGTCTTTTCTTGTTGATCAGCCCAAGTAACTACTGTCCAAACGGCAGTACCGATTGTAGATAGTAATATCAAAGATAATTCAATTGGCATAGCCTCTCAAGTCAAATTTAAGGCAATTATAGCCCAAGAAAATTAATCTATTGTTTAAGGTATGGTTAAGTTTTGATTTTTAAATTATCTGCAGAATTTGACGGAAGCCTGCCACTCGCTGGCTAACTCCGTCAAATCTTTTGTTTTAAGTCATTCAAGGTCTTTCCTCTATGGCCTATTTCTAACTATCTGCTCTCGTAGTGTCCCTATAACAGCCGACCCCTACCGATCGCTTGGTTTGGCCTTGCCCTACACCCGAGGCGTGACCACTTTGGTTGAGTTTCGAGGGATATCAACTACGATCACAATACTATATTAACATAAAAACTAGCTCCTCACCAGTCCGCTATGTCTTAGGAGAGGCTCAGTTTGAGGTTCACGACCCCTAAAGGCCTTAAATACTTCCATAGGTGGTAAACTGCCGCCAAGAGACAGTACGGTTTCTTTAAATCGCTTACCAACAGCTCTAATAGCCGCTTCATTTTCTAACCCAACCTCTTCAAAAGCAGCAAAAGCATCAGCGCTCAATACTTCTGCCCATTTATAGCTGTAGTAACCAGCCGCATAGCCGCCAGCAAAGATATGACCAAATGAGCACAAGAAAGCATCCTCTTCAAGTGGTTGAAGAATCATGGTATTTTTAGCAATGCGATCTCTAACTTGTTGGATAGTTTCAGGACCTCCACTTTGATAGCGGTGGTGCAATTCTAGATCTAGCAGGCTAAAGTGCAGTTGACGCAGCATACCAGTTGCGCTCATGTAGTTGCGGGCATCTAGCAATTTTTGGTAGTAATGCTCGGGCAATACTTCAGCTGTTTGGTAATGTTTAGCCATGCCAAAGAGGGTTTGTTTATCGTAACACCAGTTCTCCATAAATTGGCTGGGTAACTCTACCGCATCCCACTCAATATTGTTAATCCCCGAGGCTCCAGGATAATCTACCTCTGTGAGCATATGCTGTAGACCATGGCCAAACTCATGAAAAAGAGTATTGACCTCATCAAAAGTCATCAAACTAGGCTGATCATCAATTGGCGGGGTTTGGTTACAAATAAGATAAGCTACTGGCAACCGAATCTCCCCATTAGTTAGTTTGGCCCTGCCAATGCAATCATTCATCCAGGCCCCACCACGCTTTTGGGCTGGACGGCTGTAAGGATCTAGATAAAAATAAGCAATGGGTTTACCAGTATCATCTTTGACTTGAAAATATCTGACATCCGGGTGCCAAATTGGAGCTTGTCCATCAGCCGCCTCGATAGTGACTCCAAAAATCCTTTTTGCCAAGGCAAATAGCCCCTCTAAGACCTGAGGCAGCGGAAAGTAAGGTCGCAATTGCTCGGAATTAAAATCAAATTTGGCTTCTCTTTGGCGCTCAGCCCAGTAAGCAATATCCCAATGTTTAAGATCGCCTTCTGAGGCAAAATTTTCCAGTTCTTGCAATTGGGCAATAGCAGCTGGATAGCAGACCACTCTTAGATCTTCGAGTAGTTTTTCTACCTCTTCAACATCGTCGGCCATTTTACGCGAAAGACTCACTTCGGCGTAGGTGAAAAATCCTAGAATTTGCGCCTGTTGTTGGCGAATTTTCAAAATTTCTTCAATGATTCCATTGTTATCTAACTCCCCACAAGAGGCTTTAGAGATTAAGGCTTTATAAACTTTCTCCCTCAAGGTGCGATTGCTGCTGTACTTCATGAAAGGCCCATAAGAGGGAAAATCCAGAGTGATTAACCAAGGTCCCTGTTCGGCTGTGGCATTTTCATATCCCTGCGCCCTAGCGCTTTGGGCTGCCAAAGAGAGTAAACTTTCAGGCAGACCAGCTATATCCTCTGGTTGGCTAAGCTCAAGTTTAAAAGCCTTGGTAGCATCTATGACATTGTTACTGAATTTAGTAGATAGTTCAGCTAAAAGCAGACGGTTTTGATTGAAGCGCTCAAGCGATTCACCTTCTAAACCGACACCGGCTAGTTGAGCGTCTTTGAGGGAAGATTCTACAATACGCTTTTGGGCAGGTAGCAAATTTGCCCAATCTTTGCTATTTTCGAGGGACTTAAAGCCTTGATAAATTGGTTTACTTTGGCCTATCCTGCTGGAGAACTTGATAACTTCAGGTTGAATATTTTCATAAGCTTGACGAAGCTCCGGGCTATTTTGAACCCCCATCAGATGTCCAACTATGCCCCAACTCCAGCTAAATCTCTCTTCGATTGCAGTTAATGGCTCTACTAAACCTTCCCAAGTAGGGATAATATTAGCTTCTAAATAGCTGAGCTTGGCTTCTAATTCTTGTAAAAGTTGGCCAATAGATTCTTCAACTTGTTCTGCCCGAATTAGATCAAAAGGAGGCAAGCCTTGGCCTAGCAATAGAGGATTCACTGAAGAAGTGGTCATAGCTCTTATATCTTTAATATCTTAAAAATTTATTATAAATCTGGATTTTAGAGGGGATATTGATAACCCCCTTATCTTGCTAGCATTTACTTAGATCGAGTCCTATCTCCTTGGCCATAGCTTGGAGACCTTTTTTCTCTAAGGTTTTTATTGCACTAGTGGCGATACGCAATCTGACCCAACGATTGCCTTCGGCCCACCATATTCTCTTCCATTGCAAATTAGCTTCCTGTAGCTTTTTAGTGCGGCGGTGAGAGTGCGATACACTATAGCCATTATTGGCTTTTTTGCCAGTTAATTGACATACACGGGACATAAATTCAACTCTCCTAGGTTATACTGCTTCTTAAAGTCCAATTTACTATCATATACTGAGAGTTAGGATAATCACAAAAATCAAGTTATGAATCGTTTATCTCCACGTTCACTCAAGAATACCTATAACAAGGAGAAGTTGACCGGATCTTTGGTTTTGGCCGGCGGCGTAGATGTTTTTATAGGAGGTTTTGCTGATCACACCACATTGATCGCCTTTGGAATGTTGATTGTCTTAGGTTCGCTTTGTTGGCGTTGGCTTCAAGTCCAACCAGCAAGTATTAATAACAACAATAAAGAGGTAACTTCTTCAGCTTCTAGGTCTATGCGTTACCTACCGGAGGCTTCCTCACCCTTGCCCAATTTGACCAAGCAAAGTTCACAAAAGTACTAAAAAATCATCATTAAATCAAATGCTTCGACTTGAGAATATAAACAAAACCTATCCCACCGGCGAAGTATTGAAAGATGTCACTTGGGAAGTAAAAAATGGAGATCGCATTGGACTAGTTGGAGTCAATGGAGCTGGCAAGAGTACCCAACTAAAGATCATTATGGGTGAGGTTGAGCCTAGTAGCGGTGAAGTAATTCGCCCGCAAAGTTTACAAATAGGCTATCTAACCCAAGAATTCGATGTAGAGCCAACTTTTACAGTAAAGAGGGATTTTTGGACTGTCTTTGCCGAGGCTAACCAAGTTACCCTAGAAATTGAGCAACTACATCGGCAGATGGAGATTGCCACTATTGAGCAATTAGATCAACTGGTCCACAAACTAGATAAATTACAAAGACACTTTGAAGCTCTCGATGGCTATAGTCTGGAATCACGGATAGAAAAAATTCTAGTAGAGATTGGTTTTGCCAGCGAAGATGGCGAACGCTTGGTCAATACCTTCAGTGGCGGTTGGCAAATGAGGCTCTCTCTGGGCAAAATTATCTTACAGCAGCCCGATCTGCTTCTGCTTGATGAGCCTACCAATCATTTAGATTTAGAAACTATTGAATGGCTTGAAAATTACCTAAAAGGTTTAAGCACTCCAATGGTGATTATTTCTCATGATCGTGAGTTTCTCGATAGGCTTTGTAATCAGATTGTCGAAACCGAAAGAGGTGTATCTACCACTTATTTGGGTAACTATAGCGCCTATCTCGAGCAAAAATCACTCAATAGTCAGATTCAGTTATCTTCTCATGAAAGACAACAAAAGGAAATCAAACGCCAGCAAGAATTTGTGGATCGTTTCCGCGCTAGTGCTACTAGGGCAACTCAAGCCCAAAGCCGTCAGAAACAACTAGATAAAATAGATCTAATTGATGCGCCAATAGCCAATTTAAAAACCTTAAAATTTCAGTTCCTACCAGCGCCGCGTGGTGGTTTAGAAGTAGTCAAGATTAAAGATCTTTTTTATAGCTATGCTGATAAAATTCTTTTTCTAGGTGCGAATTTAGAAGTCGAAAGAGGGGATCGCATAGCCTTTTTAGGACCTAATGGCTGTGGCAAATCTACCCTTTTAAGGTTGATTATGGGAATAGAAAAGCCAGATGAAGGAAAGCTACATTTAGGCAATCATAATATTCTTCCTGCCTATTTTGAACAAAACCAAGCTGAAGCCCTTGATCTATATAAAACCGTGATCGATACTATTCACAATGAAGTTCCTGATTGGAAAAATGAGCAGGTACGTACCTTATTAGGCAGTTTTCTCTTCAGTGGAGATACGGTTTTCAAAAAAGTAGAATCGCTCAGTGGTGGGGAAAAGGCTCGACTGGCTTTAGCGAAAATGCTCTTACAGCCTGCTAATTTGTTACTGCTGGATGAGCCGACTAATCATCTGGATATTCCAGCCAAAGAGATGCTAGAAGACGCCTTACAAAATTATGAAGGAACAGTACTTCTTGTTTCACATGATCGTTATTTTATCTCTAGAGTTGCCAATAAAATTGTCGAAATCCGCAATGGTGAACTAATCACCTATGCAGGAGATTATCATTACTACCAAGATAAGTTACACCAAGAAAAAATAAAAGCCCAAAAAGCTGCCAAACAGAACAAGTCTAAAAAAGGGAAATGAGAAATCAAAAGCATCCCCAGGAGAAAGAAGATCGCCAAGTAGTCAATCAATTACTCTCTGCTAAAGAAGTAGGTGATTTTGAGCTTGCTGAACTGGGCCGATTGCTAATTCGGTATCAAAATTTTCCCGGCGCTAGAGAAATCCAACAAGATCTCCAAAAACTACTACAAAATTGGCAATTAAATCAAGAAGAGCTTTTTTCCAAAACCAGAAAAATTCATGCTTCTGGCTCTCTTAGAGCGGGCAATATAGACCAAGAGCAACAGGATTGGAGTTAAGTCTATGCCAAGAGCAAAAAAATATTGGGCTGAGGCTCTTGCTAGCCCAGCTAGAGAATTTCCCTTGACTGGTTTAGAGATTTTACACGGGAAAATACCAGAGCAGCTAGATGGTGGTAGTCTCTACCGCAATGGTCCAGGGCGGTTGCAAAGAGGAGAATTCAAGGTTGGCCATTGGTTCGATGGAGATGGGGCAATTTTGGCTGTTCATTTTGCCAAAGGAGCAGCCAAGGCTACTTACCGCTACGTACAAACAAAAGGATATTTAGCAGAAAGCCAAGCTGATCGATATCTCTATCCCAATTACGGTATGAAGTTGACTGGGGCTCTATGGCGTAATTGGGGCAAAGATGTTAAAAATTCAGCCAATACTTCTGTTATGGCTTTGCCTGATAGACTTCTAGCACTTTGGGAAGCTGGTAATCCCTACGCTTTAGATTTAGAAAATTTACAAACCAAAGACACAGATCAACTAAATGGAACATTAAAGAATAAACAACCCTATTCAGCCCATCCTAAAGTGGATTTTTCAAGTGGGGAGATTTATAATTTTGGTCTTGTCTATGGAATTAGATCTACTTTAAATCTCTACAGGAGCAATAACCTTGGCCAAATAATCAAAGAAAGTCAAATATCACTTATGGGTAACCCCCCTTTGATTCATGATTTTGTTTTGGCAGGGCCTTATATAGTTTTTTTTATTCCACCAGTAGCCATAGAGCTTTGGCCTGTTTTACTAGGAGTTACTACTTTTTCTGATTCTATGCGGTGGCAACCCGAACAAGGTACCCAAATACTCATCGTTGAGAGAGAAACCTTGAATTTAGTAGCCAAAGGGGTAACAGAACCTTTTTTTCAATGGCACTTTAGCAATGGTTATCTCACGGATGCTGGACATTTGGTTATTGAAATGGTGCGCTATGAAGATTTTAAAACCAATGAATATCTCCAGCAGGTCCCTACAGGTTTAACCAGCATTTTAGCTAAAAGTAGTCTTTCTAGATTGATCCTCAATCCTGCTAATGCCAAAGTACTTGCTATAGAAGAACTGTTAGAGAGGCAATGTGATTTCCCTATAGTACCAGCCCAACAAGTGGGCAAGCGCTGGCAACATACCTATCTATCCCTGCAGAGAAACGATGAACAAGCTGCAGAAGAAATACTAAATACAATTGGCCGCTTTGAACAAGATACTGGGGAGCTTTCAGTTGCTGATTTAGGGGAAGACGCTTATGCTAGTGAAGCAATCCATATTGAGCCCAATTATCTTTTAACTGTGGTCTATAAGGGAGAAACAAACAGTAGTGAAGTTCAAATTTTTAACAGCAATGGTCTAGAGCATGGGCCGGTTTGTCGTTTAGCTTTGCCACAAGTTATCCCCCCTAGTTTTCACGGCTGCTGGCGCTCTAGGACAGCCTAGACTTTCTCTGGTAGAAACGCCTGTAGTAGGGTTGATACCCTCGGCCCTCTGGCACATTAACTTAACTTGATAGCGATCTACCAAAGCGCCTGTAAAATCAGCGCCAGTAATTAGCGCCTCATAGAAACGGCTACGAGTGGCCACCGTATCTACCAAAATAGCATTGCTCAAATCGGCAAAATCAAGAGTCACTTTATCTAAAAGAGCGCCAGAGAGATCGGCATTTTGTAGATCTGCTTTGAGT
>CAISPN010000086.1 GCA_903887375.1 uncultured cyanobacterium | reverse complement strand
GAATTGTTCATTTAATTTGCCTCTTTCATAAACCAAATTACCCCCAACAATTGTATAGATCGGCCAGCCAGTTAAATTCCAGCCCTCAAAAGGAGACCAACCGCATTTGGTCTTAAGTTCTTCTTTTAAGACCAGATGATGGTTCTTGAGATCTACTAAAACCAAATCGGCGTCATACTCAGGAGCAATCAAGCCTTTATTTTTAAGAGAGTAAGCTTTAGCTACGTTAGTAGACATCCAATGGGCAACTTGATCTATTGTGCAAAGGCCCAAACTAGCTTGAGTTAGCATCAGGGCCAGGGATGTTTCCACCCCTGGCATCCCAGAAGGACTCTTGGGATAGATTTGCGCTTTTTCTTCTAGAGTATGAGGCGCGTGATCTGTAGCGATCATATCAATGACCCCATCTAATAAAGCCTGCCAAAGCACTGGTTGATTCTCACTAGAGCGCAAAGGAGGATTCATCTGAGCAAGAGTCCCTAGAGTTTTATAAGAATCAGTAGAGAGTAAAAGGTGTTGGGGAGTGACTTCTGCTGTGATCCAGGGCTGCTTGTGCTCCCGTAAATATTGGGCTTCTATTCCAGTAGACATATGTAGAATATGGAGCCTTCTTTGGTATTTGGTAGAAAGCTGGATTGCTAATTTAGTAGCATTGAGGGCTGCTATTTCATCTTGGATTATCGAATGTAAAGCAACATCGCCAGAGGAAGAGACTAGATATTGTTTTTTGCGCTGCTCAATCCTTTGTTGATCTTCGGCATGAACCGCAATCAGACGAGTGCCATTGGCAAAAATCTCTTCTAGTTTTTCTTGCTGAGAGACTAAAAGAGGACCATGCATTGAACCCATAAAAATCTTGATGCCACAGACAGGCTCTGCGCTATTGAGCTGGTCTAAATTCTCGCCAGTAGCCCCAATAAAAAAACCATAGTTAACTAGAGATTTGGCCGCTGCCCGGCTGAGCTTATCATCAAGAGCTTGCTGATTGGAAGTAAGCGGTTTGGTGTTGGGCATCTCCAAAAACGAAGTAACTCCTCCTCTGGCACAGGCGCAAGATGCGCTAAAGAGATCTTCTTTGTGTTCAAGCCCCGGTTCACGAAAATGTACCTGTGGGTCAATCACTCCTGGTAAAAGTGTTAAACCTGTTGCGTCTATGATCGTGTTAACATCATTATTACTGTCAATAGCTGAAGCAATCTGGGCAATTTTTCCCTGCTTAATCAGAACATCTCCCAAAAAAAGATTACCATCCGGAAGTAAAATATCTGCGTTTTGGATGATTAAGTCGATAGAATTAGTCATATAAGAGTTTTGCTTTAGTTCATATATAATTGTAAGCCCCCTGATAAAGATCACGATGACCAGAAGAGATTTGCACAAGAACAAAAAACCTGCACAATCAGAAAATTTTTTCCTAGAAACCTTCAAGGTTTTAGCTACCGCTGCTGTCCTTTCTTTTGGCATCCGCACTTTTGTAGCTGAAGCTCGCTTCATCCCCTCTTCTTCAATGGAAAAAACCCTGCTCATTGATGACCGTCTGATTGTTGAAAAGATTGGCTATCATTTTGAACAGCCTCAAAGAGGAGATGTGATAGTTTTCAAAACCGATAACATTAAACAACTCCAAGAGCGCAACTACAAAAACGAAGCGTTTATTAAAAGAATTATTGGCCTGCCTGGAGATACTGTCGCTATCCGCCAAGGTACAGTCTATGTTAACCAAAAACCTATCCAAGAAAAGTACATAGCTGAAAAACCCAACCAAGATTTTGGACCTGTCACCGTACCATCAAATAGCTATCTGGTTATGGGTGACAATCGTAATAACAGCTATGATTCTCGCTACTGGGGTTTTGTACCCAAAGATGACATTATTGGCCGGGCAGTATTTAGATTTTGGCCGCCCAATCGCTTAGGCAATATTGACCCAACTCCACTTTATCCAAAAAACTAAAAGTGAACTATTTACTATGAGTCTCAAGGATCAAATCGGCGAAGATATCAAAGCGGCAATGAAAGCCAAAGATAAAATTCGACTAGAAACTGTCAGAAGTATCAAAAAAGTCCTTTTAGAAAAAGAGGTATCCTTACGACCTCAAGGGCAAGATAGTCTGACTACTGAGCAAGAGATCGAACTTCTCTCCCAACAGGCCAAACAACGTAAAGATTCAATCGAACAATATCAAAATGCTGGCCGGTTGGATTTAGCCGAAAAAGAATCCCAGGAACTGGCAATTATCCAAACCTATCTTCCTAAACAAATTTCTGATCAAGAACTTGAAGTAATTATCAGCGAGATTATTACTACTCTAGGCGCTAGTTCTGTCAAAGATTTAGGTAAAGTCATGGGAAGTGCTATCAAACAGCTCAAAGGACAGGCTGATGGCAAGAAGATCGAGCAGATTGTCAAAGCCAAACTATCTGCCTAATGACCATCTCTTACCCAATAGTCGAGACCTTTTGTTCAATCCAAGGTGAGGGTTTTTGGAGTGGAACGAGCGCTTTTTTTATCAGGCTAGCTGGTTGTGATGTACATTGTAGCTGGTGTGATCAAAAGGAAACCTGGCCATTAGACAAGCACCCTCTGTTTGAAATCAATGATTTACTTAACCAATCATTAGCTGCTAATGCTGCTATTGTGGTTATTACTGGAGGAGAGCCACTTCTACATAACCTCAAACCATTAACTGAATCTTTTAAAAAAGAGAGAATCAAGCTACATCTAGAAACTTCCGGTACTCATCCTTTTAGTGGAGATTTTGACTGGGTAACCTTCTCTCCTAAAACTTTTAAAATCCCAGATAATAGTATTTATTCAAAAGCTGATGAGCTCAAAGTTGTGATAGCCAATGAGCAAGATTTACAATGGGCAGAGGCAATTTCAGCTAAGCTGAGAAATGATACTCTCAAATATCTTCAGCCCGAGTGGAACAGTACTGAGACTATACCAATTATCTTAAATTACGTTCAAGATAACCCACAATGGCGGCTATCATTGCAGATGCATAAATTTTTGAATATTCGATGAAACCTAAAGCTATTGTTCTTTTATCAGGTGGCTTGGATTCAGCCACTAGCGCAGCTATTGCCTTAGAAAGTGGCTACGATCTGATTGCTCTTTCTTTTCGTTATGGACAGCGCCACAGCAGAGAATTAACAGCTTCAATTGAACTAGTCAAAGATCTGGAAATCTCTGAGCATTTTATTCTAGATGTCAATTTAGGTAGTTGGGGTGGTTCAGCGCTGACTGATAATCAAATCGCAGTACCCACACAAGGAATTGATCCTAATATTATCCCAATTACCTATGTACCAGGTCGTAATACTGTCTTTATCGCTCTAGCTCTCTCTCTAGCAGAAGCCAAAGATGCCCAAGCAATTTATCTGGGAATCAATGCTGTGGACTATTCTGGTTACCCGGACTGTCGCCCTGAATATTTAGCAGCTTTTGAGAGACTGGCTAATCTATCTTCTAAAGCTGGCCTAGAAGGAAAAGCTCCCCAATTAGTCGCGCCTCTGTTGACTCTCTCTAAAACCGATATTGTCAAAAAAGCGATTGAACTAGGAGTACCAATTGCCAAAACCTGGTCTTGCTATCAAGGAGATAGCAGCCCTTGCGGAGTTTGTGATTCCTGTAGAATCAGAGATAAAGCCTTAATTGAAGCTGGCTACCCTGAATTAGCAACTTTTCATTAGCAACTCTGTAGCTTCTTGTTGAGTAAGGGGTTTAGCAAAATAATAGCCCTGAACGTGATCACATTCTAAAGCTTTTAGATAAATATACTGCTGCTCAGTTTCTACTCCTTCAGCGATGATCTGCATACCCAGTTTATGAGCTAGAGAAATGATTGATTGTACTATTTTAAAGTTTCTTTCTTCTTGGCCAATTTTTTCAATAAAAGAGCGATCTAATTTGAGGGTATCTACAGAAAAACGATTGAGATAACTTAAAGAAGAATAGCCAGTACCAAAATCATCAAGAGAGAGTTGGATTTGACGATCTTTGAGTTGCTTTAATAGTGGAGCTACAAAATCAGCATTCTCAATGAGAACAGTCTCAGTGATTTCTAGTTTGAGGTTGATTCCAGAACAATCGGTATCTAAGAGGATGCGATCTATTTGGTCAATCAAATTTTGCTCTCTCAATTGTCTACCAGAGAGATTGACGCTGACATATAGTTTTTCTAAATAGGGATATTGAATTTGCCATCTTCTTAACTGCAGGCAGGATTGCCTAAGTACCCATTGCCCTAAGGTAATAATCATTCCAGTATCTTCAGTAACAGGAATAAACTCTGCAGGTGATACTCTAATACCATCAGGTAAGCGCCAGCGCAGCAATGCTTCAAAACCTAGTATTTGATTTGGGTTACTCAGACAAAAGATAGGTTGATAGTATATTTCAAATTCCTCCTTTTGCATTGCTAAACGCAGTTCAGTTTCTAGTTTTAATCTTCTAGTGACTTGATCGTACATTTTTTGATCGTAGAGCTGGTAGCTACCTTTACCTGTTAACTTGGCTCTAGAGGTTGCTATCTCAGCATCTCTTAAAAGAATTGTCTGATCTTGATATTGGGTATTGCCAATCACTATACCGATACTAGCGCTGGTAAAAAGTATCCTTTCATCTATGGCAAAAGGAGAAGATAACTGTCTGAGAATCTCTTGAGCTTTGTTCAAAACTTTAGCTTGAGTTTCAATATCAAAAAGCAATAAAGCAAATTCATCACCTCCAAGATGTGCTAAAAAATCTCCAGGATCTAGAAGTGATTTTAGTCTTTGGGCAACAGCAATGAGCATTCTATCGCCCAGATTGTAGCCCACACTGTCATTAATCAGCTTAAAGCTATCTAAATCCATCACCAAAAGAGCAAAACAATGATTAGGATTTTGTTTTAGAGTGCTAAGTGCGATTTGTAATTCTTTTAGTAAAAAAACCCTATTCGGCAGGTTAGTAAGACTGTTGTGCAAGGCATTATATCTAAACTCCTCCTGGGCCATTATTCTACTGGTGACATCTCGACAAGAAGTTTGCAGTTTATCCGGCTGCTGGCTAGATTCATCCAAAATCACTTGTAGAACAGTTTCTAGCCAAATATAATTTCCTGATTTGGTCCGAAAACGTAAAATGAAAGTGTTTACTTGTCCTTGCAAAGCAGGTTCATGATATAGCTGATAAATCTCAGCACAATCATCAGGATGAATAAAAAAATAAGGACTCTTGCCAATCATTTCTTCTGGTTCATAGCCTAGTAAATCCATAGAAGAAGGACTGACATAGATGTAATCGCCATTTAGCTCATGCAGACAGACTAAATCTCTAATATTATTGGCAATCAAAAGATAGAGAGATTCACTTTGTTGTAATGCCCGCTCGATTGCTATTTGCTGAGATATATCCTGCCCAATAGCAATACGATAGCCATTATCTAATTTGAAATTATTCCAAGATGTATCAATAAATCTACCATCTTTGATTCGAGTTTTAAAAATTCTCCAAGTAGAATCACAATTATTGATAGAATCAAGAACTTCTTGACGAATAGAAGGATCTGGATAACAGTAAGTAAAGATATTAAATTGCTTTATTTCCACAAGGTTCCAGCCAAGAAAATTTTCAAAAGTTTGATTGATCCAAACTATTTCTCCTTCTGGGCTGATCATCGCCAGCATTATGGGAATATTATTTACCAAGATTTCTAATGTTAAGCAATCCAACTTTTGCTTAAGAAACTGATCGATATACTCCGAGAAGACAATTTTTTCCTCGAGATTCTGTTTAAATGTATTCTCAGGGGTAGGATCGTTCATAGTTCTTCTGAAGATTGTGTTTTACTCGAGACAGTTGTCGTAAATAATATCAAATAGGAGAAATAGTGATAACAATCGCAGCGGTGGCTGAATTATCTAGAAATAATTGTCTTACAATTTGTGCTATCTTAGTTCCAATGAATTTACTATTGACAATAGTATTATGGGTTATGGTTATAATCCCTAGAAGAAAAATGGAAGTATTGCTCTTGGCGGTTATTGCCAATATCTGTTCTCTTGCTTTAATCTCCCATGTAGCAAGTTGGTGGATAGTCGGGATTTTTCTACCAGCTAGTCTTGTTTTGTTAATTTTAGCAGCGATATGTCTAGGATTAAACTTCACTTCGCTTTGGTTTGGCAGACAGATTCGCTATCTAGAGCTAATTAGACCCTAATTGCAATGCAGTCTATTTCTACTAAGACATCTTTAGGTAATCTGCTTACTTCGACACATGCTCTGGCGGGGGCAATTTCTATTTTGAAATATTGAGCATAGACCTGGTTCATAGCAGCAAAGTTATTGAGATCGCTTAGAAAGACAGTTGTTTTGACCACATTATCCCAAGATACTTCCGCTGCTTGCAAAATAGCTTCAATATTCTGCATTACCCTGATTGTCTGACTAGTAATATCTCCAGAGCCTACTATCTCTCCGGTAGAAGGTTCGAGAGCTATCTGCCCAGAAACAAAAACCAGCTCACCTTTAGCTACAATTGCTTGGTTATAAGGTCCTACTGGATCAGGTGCATTGTTTGTCTTGATCGTTACCATATTTAATAAATAATTTGCTGATAATTATAATTTTAATCAAGACATTTAGAATTTTGGCTACTTTGCAATTATTTCTTTGATATGGTTAATTCTTTTAGAAAAAGTTTTCTCAAACGTATGAAGTCTGGCAAATTCAAGAGATCTAGATGAATGATCTACAATTATTTGACGATTTTTATCTAATTCTGAAATTTTTCTAGCTATGAGTTCTGGTTTATTGATCCTAATGCTCCAACCAGTTTGAGAATACTTTACAATACCGACAAAAGCTTCATTATCATAGCCAACTATGGGAACTCCACAACTAAGAGTTTCGAGATAAGTACAAGAAGGATCTCCTTGTCGATGGCAGCAAATAAACAAATCTACATTTTTTTTAACAAAAGGAATAAGTTCATTTTTAAATTCAAGAACCCCTAGCATTTTTACAAAATCAGAAAGCTGATTTTGGTTAATTTGCTTTTGCATAGATTCTCTAAGATCTCCATCGCCGCAAATAAACATTTCAAATTTAACTTGAAGTTTTATAAGTTCCTGGGCGACCAATATCAAATGATCTGCGCCTTTAATTGCCACTAAACGCCCAGAAAATAGTAGTCTTAAAGGTTTATTAGCAAGGCATTGAGAAGTTCTATTTACAAGTTCATCTTCAGAGATAAGCATATCAGAGGTGACCCTTGTATCAAAGTAAAGCAGTGGATTTGGATTGATGTTTTTATATGTTTCATAAGTTGGAGTTCCATTGCACTGAACTCCATCAGCTTGAGCTATTGATTTTTCTTGTTTTTTCTCTTGGACAAGTTGCCCAATGTATTTTTTAACTAAAGCTATAATATTAAAATTAGCTGAATTAATAATCTGTAGTCTTGTTTTCAGGCTATATTCAGTTACATATATACAAGAAATTTGGTGTGTTTTACAAATCTGGGCGATATTATTCTGCCTATATCCTATGGTAGCTAGAACAATAGATGAATCTTGAAATTCACGATTTTCTTGAATTTTATTAAAGTCTACTATTTTTATTTTAAAAGGCAGCTGATTTATATCAACTATTGTATTATCAAGATTATCGTTTATAGTGTTATCTTCTTCAATAAAAACATTGATTTTATCATGCCAATAATTCTGATATTCGAGCATACCATCTATGAACTTTTGAGTAAGAATAATTTGATTTTCTGATATTCTTTTAGTTTTCAAGCTTGGCAGAACTGACATTGTCAATGAGTTCATTTGGTTT
>CAISPN010000085.1 GCA_903887375.1 uncultured cyanobacterium | reverse complement strand
TTAATACATAACTTCATTAATTCATCACGCTGTGGTCGCACATCTTCTATTGCCTCATACAATGATGGCCATTTCCTTCTAAATACTGGCGATAAAGATAATTCGGCAAAAGATTGAACACTTTTAGTCGTTAATACTGCATCCATTAAATCCATTGTTGCGTCAGCTCCTTTCCCCAATAATTCATACAGGTCTTGACGAAATCTTTTTAGATGTTCTAATGTCATGTCAGAGGGATTGATTTATTGTGGTTAATTTTTCATTTTCCTCCCAAAGCAGTTCGGATTTATTTCTCACTGCTTTTTGGTTTCAATACAAAACAAATATATTAATAAATCCCAACCAAGTCAAAACGAACTGAACTTATAATATAGAGTATTAAATTAGTCTAAACTCAAGTGAAAAATATCTTATGAGTAAAACAAAGTGAGATCTATGATACAATAAATTCAAAAATCTTGCCTTAGTGAAGCTTTATGAACTCAAATAAAATTGCTTTAGTGTCAGGTCTGGTATTTAGTGGAATAGCTGGTGTCCTGGCCACGTCTATTTCAGCACAAGCCACTCCTTCTTCTTACATTTTTCTCAGTGAAAATAGACAGAATACAATCAAAGTAGCTGATCCTAGTGGGAATTATATACAGGATTTGATTCCCCAAGATTCTAATGGGGTAACAGGAATAGATGGTTTAGCCATTGGACCTGGCACTAGTCCAGACCTTTACGTTGGAACTGTTACAGCTAGATCTATATTCACATTCAATCCCACAAATGGGCAATTTCTCGGCAAACTTGTTTCAACTGGAGCAGGAGCGGTTAATGGTCAAGGAGGTTTAGGCTCTGTTACAGATATTGCCTTTGGACCTGATGGAAATCTCTATGTAGACAACTTCGATTCTTTTGTTGGTCCTCATATTCCCGATGGAAACCCTATAGTAGATCCAACTAAGACAGATAATATTCTAGTTTTTACCCCTTCAGGACAATATCTTCAAACCCTTAATTTCCCAGGAGGCGGTCCTCAAGTACCTGTAGGGTTAACATTTTTCACTAATCCTAGTAATGGACATAGCGAACTTTTAGCTGCAACAAGAGGAGGTACTTATGACACAAATACTGGAGGAACAATTACAGCAGGCGGTAACGCTATCTACAGTTTTGATTTAACTTCCAATCAGACAACAGGAACAGTATTTGCTACAGGTGGACTTTTAAGTGGTCCATCAGGTTTAGTAGTTGGACCTGATAATTTACTCTATGTGAGTAGCTTGGATAGTAATAAGATTTTACGCTATAACTTAGATGGTACTTTTAATAGTGTTTATGTGAGTGATACCACAACACTAGGAATTAATGGTCCAACAGCCTTATTACTCTCACCGGACAAGACAGAATTCCTGATAACTGGTTTTAACAGTGCAAACGCTTCAATTGCTAACTTTAATACAGGTGCATTAATTAACAATTTTATTCCTGCAGGTGGCAATTCAACTTTTGGATTTGGAAAAAATGAAGGAGCATTATGGGTAACTTCTGCGCAGATAGGTGGTGCTGTGGTTCCTGAACCTCTTAATATATTAGGTGCAGCTTCTACTGTTATTATTGGCGCTTTTGTCAAGAGAAAAATGAAAAAGAAATAACCACTTTGTACTAAGATAAAAACGAGAGAGCCTTCAAAGCTCTCTCGATCATCCGCAAATTGTTATACCCAGAACTAAACAAATCTTTTTAATATCAATTATTAAACTTTTTGGCGTTTTTCCGTTATGCTAATAATGATCGTTTTCTAGTTCCCTTTATCAGAGCATAACTATAAGTCGTTAGTTACAATAAACAGTTTTTTTATTTTTATCTTCTGATAAAAATTATGGCTAATGAATTAAATTTCAAAACAATCCAGAATCTAGACGCCGCATTCGCTGGAGAAGCAATGGCTAACCGCAAATATCTCTTTTTTGCTGACGTAGTAGACAAACTAGGGATGAATCTATGGTCTTGCTCTATTAGATTATTCAAGTATTTAACTTGTCTTAACTCACTATCTTTATCTAAGACTTTTTGCTTTTTAAGTTGTTCAATAGCGGGCGGATAAGCCGCGTTTTTGTCTACATTAATAACTCTAGGTTGCTTATTATACTTGGCTTTTAAGACTTTCTTGAAGAATCTCTTAGCCGCTTTGGTATCTCTCTTAGCACTTAGCATAAAATCTAAAGTTCCTACAGGACAAGGCTCAATTTTTGCAACACAACCGTTTTTGCGGCACCAGACAATAGCCCATAGCCTTCATGATCGACGTGACATTTCCAAGGCGTGGGTTGCCCTCATCAGATAAAGCCTTCTGTATCCCCTGTCTGGTCATACCGACTTGTTCGGCTATGTCACTAATGCCCTGAACACGAGCAATAACCCGCAATGATGCCAGTAATGCCCCAGCATCATTGTCCTCAGCGAATTCTTGAAAGATTTCCGCTAGATAATCATCGATCTCTTCAGGATGATCACGAAAATACTGATCTGTAAACTCATCAAGGGTTCTCATCTTTCGCATGGGCTTTATACTCCTGCCAATAGGCTTTAGCATTTTCTATATCACTGTCCTGACTGCTTTTGTCGCCTCCACACAGAATGACAACAATATTTCCAGCATCTTCACCGAAGTACACCCGGTATCCAGGACCAAAAAACAGACGCAGCTCGGAAAGACCCTCCCCGATCGGCTCAACATCTCCATAATTCCCCTGCTGAACACGAATGAGGCGGTTGATAATTCGTCGCTTACCTTGCTTGTCACGCAAAGCATCGAGCCACAGTTGAAATGGCTCATTGCCGTTTTCATCCGTGTAAAAGATAATCTGCTTGGGTTCTACGATGCGTGTCAAAGTCCAAACTTTCTTTACTGTTCATTATAGCCAACTATAGTTTGCACTTTTGCAAAGGTCAAGACAAATTAGACTAAGCATCAACGAGTTTATTAACAAAACTGATGCTGATTGGCTATGCCCGTGTGTCTACAGACGATCAAAACCTCAGTCTCCAGCAAGAC
>CAISPN010000084.1 GCA_903887375.1 uncultured cyanobacterium | reverse complement strand
GCGTTCGATAGTTAGTTTATTTACCAGTTGAACCAAAGCCACCAGTTCCACGATCAGTTTCATCGAGAGTTTCAACAAAATTTACAGCAAATGGTTGGAGAGTGGGTAAGCACAGTTGAAATAGTCTCTCATGTTTATTAATAGTATAGGGTTCAGTAGAAGTGTTAAATACCTTTGCCATGATGTTACCACGGTATCCATAATCAATAATTCCAACAGAGTTTGCCATTATTAGAGGCGTCTTAGAAATACTGGATCTTGGGTAAAGATAGTATCCAGATACAGATGGAAAATTCGGAGAGCATCTGATTTTAAGGTCGACGGTTCCTACAGATTGAGGAGCGATTGTAATAGTATCAGGACAATACAAATCATAACCACTGTCTGTAGAATGATTTGATTTTTCCTTATAGACGTCAGCAAGAGATGAGTCTTGGAATTGGATAGAGAGTGAAGTCATTTTAATATAACAATATTATATTAAAATGTAAAATGATGATAAATCAATTTTTTTAAACTAAATCTAGGTTGATATTAAATAATTTAAAAACTACGGACTAAAGTTAAGGTTACTCTTCCTAATTTTCTTTCTAACTTTGCGACTCTACCGATTGAATTATTGTATTCTTCTGATGCGGATTTAAGATCTGTATCATTTGCGATATTTTTTGTTAAGTTACCACTGGAGTTCATTGAAATAACTGTTTTTAATTGTTCTGCTTTTTCCTTTGCTTCTTTTTCAGCTTGTACTAATCTTCTATGTAAATCTAATATAGAACTTTGAGCTGAAGGAGTTAACTTAGAACCTAATTTATTTATTGCATCATCTAATACAAATTTTAATTTTGCAGATAAATATGCATTTTCAGGAACGATTTGCCAGTTATTGTCTCCCATACCTCCTTTGAGAGGTGATCCATAAACAAATCTTCCGTGTCCTCTCATTTCAATTGGTACATTGGGGTCTAATGAGCTACCACCAACTAATTGGAATTTTAATGAATTTCCATAGTTGCCAAATATTCCATTCCATGATGATTGGATATTAAGGGGAGCCATTTTAAATAATTTCTTTTGACGATTATCTAAAACGAATGCGAGGGCTTGTGGGCTTAATAAGCTGTCAAAAGAGAAATCTGTATTTGGGTTGACACTAATTGGTACTGCAGCAAGTCTTCTGAGGGATGCTGGTGATCCTGTGAATTTGCTGCTAATAAATGTTCTTAAATCTTCACCAACATATCCTTGTAAAGTATCAATATTATCTGCTAATTTGGCAACTAATATATTATATAAATTATTATTACTATAATTACCCATGAAAGATGGTGCTGGAACTCCATTACTTTGATTTAATATAGCAATTAAATTTCCAACTTGAGTACTATAGGCGATAGATGCACCTTGGTAGAGCATGTGAGATAATGCTTGGATATTTATTTGTTTTTTATTTTCAGTGTCACCAGTTCCCCATGAATTATTATCTATTTTTGCAATACCATACCATATTGCTAATTCTCTGACGATTGTCCATTGTTCTACAACTTCTCGAGGATATCCTAAATTTTTGAAGGCAATCCATGCATTTGTACCGGCAATAGCAGCAGCAGTACCACCCCCGTTAGTAGCACCTGCTACAGCAGACGCATGAACATTTGCAGCGTATAAATCAGCTGGAGCTTGACCTAATGCTGTTACTAATTCTGTTGCTGCTGCTGTTGTTGCTGCTACTGGTGCTCCTGCTGGGTTTGTTGCTACTGGTATAGGAGCAGGAGGAGCAGTAACAGCTGGCGCATTTTCAGGTAATAATGCATTTAATTTATTGTAGGCAATCATAACTCTGGCTTTGTTATATTCGGCTGCATTAGTATTAGCAGGAGCTGGAGCGCCACCTGTTGGCATTGGTACCGCCGCGACTACAAAATCTGCCCATATTGTAATAAACGTGCGTGTAGTGGT
>CAISPN010000083.1 GCA_903887375.1 uncultured cyanobacterium | reverse complement strand
GTTTCCGGATTAGGTCTACTATTTTCAAATTCGTCAAATTCATAGATAGGCATCAGCTCAATCGAGTTGACCCCTAACTCTTTGAGATAAGGGATTTTTTCTCTGATACCGGCAAAAGTTCCTCTGAATTTTTCTCTAACTCCAGAAGAAGGGCTCTTAGTAAAACTGCGCACATGCATCTCATAAATAATTTGATCCTCTGGCGCAATTTCTAATGCCTTGTCATTCTCCCAGTCAAAGTCTTCATTGGCAATTTTAGCTCTATGATGATAAACATCTTTCCAATCAGGAGTCACTCCCCAAATATCCCTACCACCAATTAATTTGGCATAGGGATCAAGAAGAATTTTAGTCTTGTCAAACCAATGTCCTTGTTGGAAATCATTAGGACCATCCATCCGATAGCCATATTCCACATTTTCGTAATCTAAATCGAATACGACCATGCAGTAGACATTGCCAATTCTAAATTCTTCGGGAAAGGGAATTTCAGCCATAGGCTCTTTGGCATGTTTTTGAAACAATACCAAAGTACAAGATGTTGCCAGACTTGAATATATAGAGAAGTTTACTCCTCCAGGAACTAAAGTTGCTCCAAATGGATAGGGTTTACCGCAACGCAGCTTGAAGCTTTCGTACTTATGAGTAGGATGAACATCAATTCTTTCTATTGGCATTTACTTACTTGTCCCTCATAACTCGCAAAAATCATAGTACTTTTATCATGCCAGTAACTTTATTGCTTCATCGAGACTATCAGTTGTCACAAAAAAATCGAGAAACCCAGTTACCGACATCGTATCTGCAATATCCTCTGATAGTCCAAGTAAAACAAGTTTGGCATTTTGGGCTTCAGATTGCCTATAAACAGAGAGCAACATTCTTAAACCAGCACTAGACATATATTCTACG
Source organism: uncultured cyanobacterium (assembly GCA_903887375.1). Classification (GTDB taxonomy): domain Bacteria; phylum Cyanobacteriota; class Cyanobacteriia; order Cyanobacteriales; family Microcystaceae; genus CAISPN01. The sequence goes on along the minus strand of CAISPN010000083.1, from coordinate 13,527 downwards.
CCGACCATATCCAATATAGTTTTACTGTCTGGTTCTATCAGAGGTAATATTTCCTCAGTTACAGATGATGCCGATTTGGTATCTACATCTCCTTTTAAAACTGCGATTTTTACCCCTTGCTCGGTCTTGACTTCTTGTACTATTCCCATCTTTTATTGCCTCTCAAGTTAGTATAGCGAAGAATTAAATATTAACTCTTCGCTAAAGTCTAGAAATTAGACTGGAGCTATTGTAACTTTAACTTTAACTCGCTCTGTTGTTTTAGGTAATTTAACCGTCAGAGCTTGAGCGTCAAAGTTATTGTAAGGTTCTCCATCAATTTCACACTTGGCAATTTTGATCGAACCAGGTGGGAGAATATCAGGCGAAACACGCAGAATATCATCAGCAAATCCACCAGGAATGGGCTTAAAGTAGAAGTCCATTGGTTGTTTGGTAATCAGCAAGTTGGTATAAACTGCAGCCAAGTAACATAATTCAAAGGAATGATAACCGCTCATAGAATGGCTACCTTTACCCCTTTCATTACCCCCTCCAAGGAAAGGTATGCCGTTAGCTAAAACATTAAAGTACACACCACCAGCTTCAAGATCTAGGAAGAAGGCATTGTAATAAGCTGAAGATTCACGAGCTAGGCGAAGATACTCTTTATCGTTAAGCTCACCATTGAGGATTAGATAAGCCAAGATAGCTTGTTCTTGTTGCCACCAAGCTTTACGGTCATGCCATACAAAGCGGTGGTTTGTTTCACCTTCTTCTAGCTCTCTTTCTAGTACATCGTACCAGCCACCACGCTGTTGATCGCTGGCAACTGAAGGCATAATAGCGGCTATTTTTTTGGCAAGTTCAATGTACTCTGGCTTACTTTTTAGGCCAGTCATCCTCATCAAGTTCCAAGCGATTTTTAGGTTATGTCCACCTACACCGCGGTTTTGCTGCCATTTCCAACCCAAATCACGAGACCAATCACGGTAAAAACGTTCATTGACAAAAGGACTATGTTCGTAGTCTGGGAAATACTTGGTAATAGTATCAAAAGTATACTCAAGCATATCTGCATACTCTTTCTTACCAGTGGCTAACCATAGATTGATTAGATACGCTGGGGCATGGTCTCCAACTGAGTTCCAGTTTTTCTTGCCTTGGTTATCTCCTAGAGATTCATGCAAAGGATCTAGATTGATTGGCTCTAAGTGAGAGAAGTAGCCACCATGTTCACCTTTATCTAAGAAAAATTCATTAAATAATTTAATGGTTTTTTCGGTATCATCTAGTATCTTAGGATCCCCATTACATCGGTAGGTTTGGATTGGTCCAGCCAATGCGTAGATCTGCTCGTAAGCTGGGATTGCATTATATTCATCCCCAAATTCTGAGGCAAATATTTTAGTTTCACGCTCTCCTTGAACATCAATGCCGTGATACCAATAGACAATTCCCTCATCTAAATCCACAAAACGCATATGGTCTCTCAAATATTGAGTCCCATTTTCGGCAGCTTTGAGGAAACTATCATTGCCAGTCATCATAAATGCTGTGGCAAAACCGTAGACTAGACGAGAAATTGTATCTGTTTCTTGGCGAAAGTTTGTGGTAGAAGCTATTCCGGCCAAATCAAGACTGGTGCGATATTTCTTGTAATCGTATTCACCATCTCCAAATTGAGCTTTGAGATAAAATTTACCGAGAGCCTCAATCTGCTGAATCCACCAATCTTGTCTTTCAAAAACATATTCATTGGACTTGCGCCCAGCAAAGATAACTTGCTTAGCATCAAGAACCTCGCTATCGGGATAAAAGACACCATAGGTAAACAAAAAGCGACCTGGAGTGAGCATCGCCTTCATACTACTGGTGGCATCAGGATAACCTTCACCAAAGTTTTGAATTAGTTTGGCGTAAGCCATATCGCTCAGTTTGACCTTAAACTCTCGGCCATCAGAGGTTTTCATGGAAAAAATATTTTTTTCGCTATCAAACTCAGTTACATAGCCAGCGATCAAATCAGAAAAGGAAAAATCTACCTTGATTGTCATACCGATTGAATCCTATTTTCAAAGTTATAAACTATTGTTTTTCAATTTCTTTAACAAAAACATCCATGAATTGATCTACAACTCCTGGATGTTTGCCTGTAATCAAATTTCCGTCAATGACTAAATCAGCGGTGACATCATCAGTATAGACAACTTCACCGCCAGCATTTTCTACATCACAAATAATGTTGTGCGCACAAGTGACCCGACGATTTTTAATCAAATCCGAGTCGGCACATAAAAGCCAAAGACTATGACAAATTGTACCTATTTTGATATTACCAGCATTCATCGCTCGACGCAGAAAAACTACAGCTGGAGCCTGATTTTTTTGACCTTTTTTGACCGATGCTTGATATCTAAGGCGATCCATAGCATAAGCACCAATACAAATAATGCCCTTGTAAAGTGAGGGATCTAAGTCTACCACATCAGTTGTCACAGTAACATTGAATTCTATACTGTTATTTTCGGGATTAGAACCAAAATTTAGTTGAGGATTTCCCCAAAGATGAGAAATGTAATCAACTTCATATCCTTGTGTGGGAAAGTACTCATTGAATCTCCGAAACTCGGTTGCGTCAAAGTGTTCTTCTATTAGAACACCAATTTTTCCTTTGCCTTGCATAGACCTAATATTTTTCCTTTGTTTTGTATGGAGAGTAAGAATTGAAGTAGAAAAGTTTAGGCTCTTATCAAAAACCTAGCATTTTTGATTAACAGAAAGTTTGAAGTTTACTACTGGCATGTAAATGCTAACAATTTTGTAATGAAAATTACTAGCAATATTCTAGAGGCACTACCAACTAATATTAATAAAACTGGTACGGCAATGAACATGCCAATAAAAGAATTCTACACATAGATATATTATCTGTCAATTTTTTAATTTGATTTCTTAATAATTTTATTATAATTCTCTACATAAAAACTTTTAGTCAAATCTCAGTAATTAATGCGTTGAAGTTATAATCTGGTGACATTGTGTTGAAAAGTCCTATGACCTTTTTTAGGATTTTATCTTGCAATAAATGGCTTTAAAGCTCGAAAGTATTGATTTGAAAAGTCCTATGACTTTACAAAAAAAAAAAAATATCGTATTTTATTGCTAAGGTTGTTTAAACTATGGTTTAAGATTAAAATAAAAAAAAGTGAGTAAAGTACAAGAAAATGAGTGAAAGTTTATTCGTCAGCAACGTAAACAATACGTATTCAGCTGGTCCAGTAGTTAACATTACACTTAATCCTGATGGTTCTATAGCATCTGCTATGCCCAATTTTGAAGTTGGAGAACACTACAGTAGTATTCTAACTTTCAATCCAGATTCAGGTATTCCATCTGGAGATCTAGTGCCCCAAGGCACGTTAACACTTTCTTCTGGTATTGCGATTAATGGAACTGATTTATTGGTTAATGATCAAGGCTACTACAATAGTTCTAATGGGCTTTACGGAAGAGTTATGGATTTCGACATCTATACTGGTCAATTAAAAGACTCAAGCTTTATTTCCGGTGATGTCCTGACCAGTCATGGTTTGAATTTTCCAGAAGACATAAAAGTTGGTTCCGATGGAAACGTATATGTCAGCGGACTTGGTGGTGGGGGTGTTCAAGAGTTTTCTGGAATTACTCATCAATATATAAAGACTGTTGCATCACTAAATTCCAATAGTCAAGAATTGATAGCTGCGGGTCTTAATTTTGGCCCAGATGGTAATCTTTATATTAGTAGCGTTCTCAACGATAACAGTATTCTCAAGTATGATCCTTCAAAAGGTTCAACCTCGGTTTTAGTTCAACCTGCTGTTGCACCGTATGTTCCATCAGGGACAGTTATTTCTCCAAAAACTAACACCTTACTTGGAAGTTCTTTTTTGAGCAACGGCAATGGCATACCAGTGCAGCAATACAATAGTGTAACTGGTGCACCATTATCCGATTTTGTTGGCAATCAAAATGGTGGAATGCAATCAGCTTCAAGATTAATCTTCGGATCTAACAACGATCTTTATATAAGTGATTATGCTGGAAGCCAAATAATGCGCTTTACAGAAACAGGAGCTTTTGCTCCGTCAGGTTCAAATCCTGGTGCGGTTTTTGTTGGATCTGGAGTTCAAGGACTTAGTAATCCTGGAGGAATAGCAATAGCTAATGTTCCCGAATCTTCAAATATTTTGGGGGTTATAGTTTTAACAATCATAGGTGCATTCTTTAAAATGAAGGTGAAAAAGTAGTCCCTTTTGAAATCATTTTCTGGGTATTACTATTGACAAACCCAGCTATTTTTTGATAAGTTTGGGTTGAATAGAACGAACATAAAAATCAAAGGAAAGGTGTAAATTATGACAGAAACAAAATCGAAACAGAGAGAAACATGTGAGACTTTATTTGGTTCAATGATTAAACAGGATTTTGATACATTTGCAACATGTCTTACAGATGATATTTTCTATAGGGTTGGATCCTCAGAACCAATTCATGGGAAGCAAGGAGTAATTGATTTTCTCAAGTCCTTTTACACACAAGTGCAAATGCAAGTACCAGAGACTCGTCAAGTTATTGAATTGCCAGAGAAAGATCAGGTGATATTTGAATTTGAAACTAATTATCTTCGTCTTAAGGATAACAAAGTCATACACTTTGCTTGTACTGACGTAATGAGGATGGCTGGCGATAAAATCAAAGAATGGAGAGTATATGTAGACATATCTCCTTTGTATAGGGATTAATTTCATATTTGCCAATTAATTCAGCCCAATCAATATTTTTGACTTATTCACAATAGATTGGCTGAATTAATTGAGTTCAACGAGATTTTTTTTTGAAATTTACAACTAAAACCAAGCGTCATATGGTTAAACCAGATTATTCAAGCAGAGACTGGGCAGGAAAAGTATGTTTCTATGTTTTATTATGGAAACGTAAAGATTTAGATCTTGAGGCATTTGGCAATTACTGGAAAGATGTTCACGGGCCTGTATGTGCAAGACTTCCGGGCCAATTCCAATACTGGCAGTTTCATGTTGGTCACAACAAAGGAAGCATATGGCCTCTCATCTCAAATCCCATTAATTCTTCGCATGATAGACAGCAAATTGATGGTATTGCAGAATTGACATTCAATAATGTAGCTGACCGTCAATTATGGTTCCAGGCTTCAAAGATTTTGATGGATGATGAACGCAATATATTTAGTAAGGCCATTGGCTACAATACTAGTCCTGGTAATTCAATTACCATAGTCGATCATATAAACGATGGTGATCCAAACTTTTCTACAGTCATCAAAAAGCTTCATATCTTAATTCGTAAGTCAAAGGTCGTTAACCTAAGTGATTTTCGCAATTTTTTAAAAGAACGTCTTGCTCGCGTTTTTCTTAATTCTGAACAAGTACTTAAGTGCAGAATCCATCTTTTTGATCAAATGGATGATTCTCGCCCTGAGGCCGGTCCCGTATCACATACTGAAGCGTCTGAAGATCAGTACCATGCAGCTATTGAGCTAGCTTTTTCTGATGCCCTTCAAATGAACTTTTTCATACAAAGTACACAATATCAGTTCATTACAAAAGATTTAGAATTTTATTGTGAATCTTTTTATCCTTTTCCAGAGAGAAGTGCTCATACGTTTGTGTATGATTCCAAAATGACATTATCTGGTCAACGCGGTTCAACTGTCGCAAGTTTAATTACATCATTAGGTGCAGCTAATCAGTTAGCTCCATCAATAATTGATTTAATAACTGGAAATCCTCTGATTGATAGAAAATCTGATAATGATTTGGATCTAAAGCTTCCTGGAACAAACGCCGATTTAGTTAAAGCATTATTTGCTCGTGGAGAATGTTTCGATTCTCAAGGATTTAGTGACTTTTTTACTGACAGTCCTATCTATCATTTTGGAAATTACCCAATTTGCTTTGATAAGCAATCCATATTTACCTCAACTACAAATTTCTTTGGAGCCATATCAGCTCTCTACCACAATATAAAAAATTTGTGGGAATTTGGTGATATTGTTTTCGTTGAAATGGACGTAACCTATTGGCGCAAAGATGGTACTCAGGTAACATTGCCCTGTATGGATATTGTTCGTTTCGAAGGAACCAAGATTGCAGATTTAAGAATTTTTATGGATGCAAATCCAGTAGGTAATCCTTCGATACCTGTTTCAGACTCTGCTTCGCTAAGAATCATCAGCGAGGGTAAATTCTTACCTGTTGGGGATATGATGAGGTCTTATTTTGCTAATCATCCAGGTGGTAAAGCTCTAATTAGTTTAGGATATATGCCTAAATGGGCTACTGATGGCTCTCGTTGGTCTATAAATGATCCTATACCCACTATTGCATTCACAGAAAATAGTTCGCTTTCCCATAGCACTGTAAACACTATAAAACCTCCTGGTACCAACTCAGAGCTAGTTAAAGCTTTATTTGCTAGAGGTGAGTCATTCGATCCTGATGCTTTCTGTGAATTTTTTACCGAAAAACCAGTGTATCAGTTTGGGAATTATCCAATCTGTTTCGACAAAAATTCGATACGTGAATCTACTAAAAACTTTTTCAGTATGGTCTCTGCTTTGTACCATGATATCAAAATGTTATGGGAGATAGGGGAAACCGTTTTTGTTGAAATGGATGTAATTTATTGGCGAAAAGATGGCACTGTAGTAACGTTACCATGTATGGACATTGTCCGTTTTGAAGGTGACAAAATCTCTGAATTGCGCATTTGCATGGATGCTAATCCTGTTGGAGATTCAAGTATACAGACAGATGATACCTCTCGTGTAAAAGTACTTAATCAAAGTAAACGTATTCCCCTGGGAGACGTTATGCGTAATTATTTTACTGAAACACTAGATGGACAAAACAGAGTGTCTCTAGGTTATATTCCTAAATGGTCTATAGCTGGTCCCAAATGGCCATTATCAAACCCTAACAATTCGAGTTTAATCTCTACAATGGTTAATAGCTCAGACGGTCTTGGTTTGGAGAAATGGGAACAAGTTAAAACATATCTCAAGACTTTTGTTTCTGATCAACTTGAGACATTAATTTCTCAAGAAATTCAAAAATTTGGCAATTAAAATCGACTAGAGCTAATAGTTTCAATGACTGTTAGCTCAAACAACAATTAACCAATCTAATTTTTTTAATCATCATGAAACTTAAAGACAAAGTTGCAATTATTACAGGCTCATCTAAAGGTATTGGTAAGGGTGTAGCAGAGGTTTTTTCACGTGAAGGGGCCAAAGTTGTTTTGACTGCATCTGGATCTAAAGAAGGAGAACTCGCTGCTGCTGAAATTCGTGCAGCAGGAGGAGACGCAATTTTTATTAAATGTGATGTATCCAACGAAGAGGAAGTCAAGGCATGTATCGCAAAAACGGTTGATACATACGGTAGGCTTGATATTCTTGTTAACAATGCGGGTATAGGTACTTACAAATCAGTACTGGATGTCACGAGTGAAGAATGGGATAAATGTTTAGCAGTAAACCTTAAGGGTGTATTCTTATGCTCCAAATATTCAATACCTCACATGCAATCTATTGGTAAGGGCGTAATAATAAACATGTCATCTGTACATGCTCATGCTACTGCCAATGGCGTTGCCCCTTATTGTGCATCCAAAGGAGCTATAACGGCTTTGACTCGTAATATGGCCATCGATTATGGTCCTATTATAAGAGTAAATTCAATAGCACCTGGATGGATTTTAACACCTCTGATTGAAGATCTTTTTAACAGCTATGATGATCCAGCTGCTATAAGAAAAAAAATTGAAGACAGGCAAGTTATGAAGCGAATTGGTACATCCCAAGATGTTGGACAAGCCTGTGCATTTTTAGCTAGTGATGAAGCTTCATTCATAACTGGGACTGAGCTATTTGTTGATGGTGGTCTAACAGCTGTTTTGGAAGAATGGTAACCTGAATAGAGTTAATTGAGCACTTTAATATATGTATACTCACGGTAGAAAGGATGGCTGTCGATTAAGTTTGGATTACACATATAAAGGCATGAAGGTAGCTTTCCTTCAAAATGACCTTTTGCGTGTAGGAGTATTGGTTTCAAAGGGTGGTGATATTTTTGAATTCACATACAAACCCAGGGATTTAGATTTTATGTGGCAGTCCCCAATATCTATGCGTCCACCTTACGTTGCTACTAGTGCACTTCCTGAGGGTAACTTTCATGACTATTACTACGGAGGATGGCAAGAAGTTCTTCCATCCGCCGGATGGTCTAACGATCCCTACAAAGGATCCAGTCAAGGTCTGCATGGGGAAGTATCATTATTACCTTTCGACGTTCAAGTAATTGAAGATTCACCCGAACAGGTATCTATTGCAATTGAAGCTAGATTATATCGTTCCCCACTGATACTAACTAGGACCATGACGATCAAAAGAGATATCTCGGCGTTGTTTATTCATGAACGTCTCATCAACGAATCACCATTTGATTTTGCGATAATGTGGGGACATCATCCTGCACTTGGTCAACCTTTTTTGGATGATACTTGTTTTGTTCAGACACCAGCAACTAAATTCGAGGTAATGAATTTTCATCATAACGGTCTATGGGAGACTAACAAAGAATTTGATTATCCGTTAGGAGTTAATAGGCGCACACACGAACTAGAAGATATATCCAAAATTAGGGGTTTTGATAGTCAGTCGGTAGATGTAGTTTTTCTTAAAGAACTTACCGATGGCTGGTTTGGAGTTACGAATCAATCTAAAGGGATTGGTTTTGGAATGGCTTGGGATAAAGAACTTTTCAAATATCTATGGATGTGGCAAAACTACGGAGGTAATGATGATTATCCATGGTATGGTCGGGCTTACACTTGCGCCCTTGAGCCTTTTACTAGTTTTCCCCCAGCAGGTATAAATACAGCAATCAAGAATGGTACTGCTCATATTATGAAACCTAATCAAGTAATTGAAACTGACTTAGTTGCAGTAGCTTATCTTGGCAATGGTGTGAACAAAGTTAATATTGATGGAACAGTTTCTTGACAAATTATATAAGTATCAGGTTAATTCAATTAGGGAAAAATAATGCTGGAAAATGAAGAATATAGTATAGTATCTGATTTGAATTTAGTTCACTCTGTTGTTAATAGAGCACTGGACGTTATTTCTACTAATATTAATGCATCCACAACTGAAGGCTTCAAATTGTATGTAATAACATTACTTGATTTACTTAGTTCACATCATACTGTAGAAGATAACGTTGTGTTTCCTTATTTTTCGAATTTGTTGTCAAGCTCTAGTGGCATAAAAGAATTATATCTACAACATGAAGAAATGCTTCCTTATCTTGCCGAAATAAAGTCTTTGCTTGAAGATATTCAAACCTCAAAATCAATCTCTAACACTACTCAAAGATTGTTCGATGAAAGTATAGACAAGCTTAAAACCTTTTGGTACGATCACATTAAGTTAGAAGATGAAATTTTCACTCAACAAATGATAGAATCATTCATAGACAAAGAGGAAGAAAAGAAAATATGCATGTTAATGGTTGATGAAGCTGTTAAGCATACTACATCTCCTTTTCTCTTAGTACCATTTGTTTTGTTCAATTTAGAAGAAAAGGAAAGGAAAAAAATGGCAAAAGTTTTTCCAATTCAAGTTGTAGAGGAATTAGTTCCTGGAGAATGGAAAGATAAATGGGAGCCAATGCAACCATATTTGCTGTTGTAGAATAAACAGGCTTAAATTAGCTAGCTTTTAATTCAATCAAATAAACTAAGAGAGGAACGTCACATGAAACATAAAAATGCAGTTTTGGATAATCACGAGCTTCAAGCTGGTCTAAACTCAATTAATCCAAAGTTCGGAGATTTTGTAACAAGAGTTGCAGGTGAAGCTTGGGGGTTACCATTAATTGATCAAAAGACTAAAGCACTTATTACTATTGCTCTTGATGTAGCAAATCAAGAATTTGTTGGACCTGGAAGTCCCTATTTTGCGCATATTGCTATGGCTATAGATGAGGGAGCAACTCGCGAAGAAATTGAGGAGTTATTACTATTTACTTGTGTCTATGCAGGTTTTAATAAAGCAGCTGGTGCATTTGGTTCACTTAATGAATTTTTTGCTTCAAGTAAAGATTAATTCGCTTTTTCATATTTTTTATAAATCTGTAAAATCATGAGCAACCTTCAAAGTCTATTCCACTGCAACATAAATGTTACTAACTTAGATGTCTCTCTTCCCTTTTATGAGATGTTAGGGTTCAAGGTTATTGTTGATTTTCGCGAAGGAATGAGTAGTCCAGAATTAGCTAAAGCACTTGGGTTATCTGAATCTAAGTGCAGAGGTGTACATCTAAGTGCAGACGGAGACCCATCTAAAACAAGAATTGATCTAGTCGAATTTGAAATACCTAAAACTCAAGGAACTCCCTATAAGCATCTACATCATACAGGTATCAACAGAGTGTCCATACGAGTTGATAATCTAAATGCACTATATCATGAATTGATTTCCAAGGGTGTTAAGTTTATTTCTGAACCAGTTACTTTACCCGGTACAAAGGGATTTACTTTTGTATGTTTTAAAGATCCTGATGGAACTGTCCTGCAGTTTGTAGAAGGTGATTTATAATTTTCAATGAAAATTATAAATATCTATTAAAGATAATCAATACCGCTTTTTTTAATGCTGTAGTATATATTATGAAGTATAATTTTCAAAGGAAGGTTATGATCTTCATTCTAAAATGGCATTAAGTTTTTACCTAATATCTTTAATTTTTATAGATATTAGCTGTTATGATTTCAATCCAATCTTAGGAGATTTAAACAATGAGAAAAAGACACAACTATTACATCAACTTATCTTCTGATTATTCTCGACCAGGACTTGTTTCTAGTGAAGTGGGTGATCGGCTTATTGAACAGGCTATCAAAATTAATTCTCTTAAAGAATCAGTTTTACCTGAAATAAATAGCTCTTATCCTATGGAAGTAATTGAACAAGAAAATAAGGAATGGTGGCCAACCCATTGTGAAGCCTTAAGACGAGGAAGGGGTGATATTTTATCAGGAGAGTATCGCGACGACCTGGTTTATCTATGTCAAGATGGACCCTTTAGAGGTATTGAAGAACAGAAAGAAAGGGAAAAACATTGGTGGGCATTAATAGCTCAACCCAATGTAACAATGTGTTGGCCAATTGTTATGTTTCATAATGAACATGTATATTTTGAATGGAAATGTATTGACGATGAAACAAACGAGCTAATAGGCAAGGGTAATGTTACATGGGTGAGAAGAGGACATAGAGGCGGTTGCTATCTTAAGACTGAACAACTTACCTATTTCAGAGATGTTTTTGCACCAGAGAGTTTATTAAGCCTTATCACCACTGCTGAGTAATTGAACAACGTAATCAAAACATAAACTTAATACTGTTATCATGTCTAAACAATCATCTGATGAAATCGAGATCTTGTTACATAGGAATGGGATTCAAGACCTATGTTATAGATTTGCTGATGCAGTCAATACTCGCAAAATTGACAACTTAACTGCCTTGTGGTCTGACGATGGAATTTGGAAAATCAACCCCCCCATAGACATAGAAATCCACGGAACTGCTAACATTGCTACTGCAGTTACAAATTTATTAAATAATTGGGAATTCTTTGTCCAAAAAATTCATGGTGGGGTGATAGATATTGATGATAAGCAGGCAACAGCTAGGTGGACTATGAGCGAAATAGGCAGGAGTATTGCAGGCAAAGGTTTTTATAACTTAGGAGTATACATTGACAAATACGTATACCTAAACGATAGCTGGCTATTCGCAGAAAGAACCTATGAATTTACTTACATAGATGAATCTGTTTTGCCTGGTCAATCGTTTCCAAAGATTCATGTGTAGTATCATTTGATACCTTGGATGAATCTTTTTAAGTATTAATATCGTTTAATGTACTATGTGCATTAAATCCGTAACAACACTATTAACAAAACTGATGATTGGAGATTTATGGGTAACCTTGATAAAAAAATAATTCTTGTAGCTGGTGGAACTGGTAATGTTGGGGAAGGAATAACTGCTCATTACCTCAAAGAAGGCGCTACTGTGGTTGTTCCATCACGAAAGCAAGAGTCGCTTGACAATCTATCCAACTATCTTGGAGATTTGGCTAAAACTAACTTTGTTCCCATTATAGGCAATATTTCTACAGCTGAAGGTGTAAACAAAGTACGAGATGATGTGTTAAAAACTTGTGGTCGTCTTGATGGAGTGCTTGCTTCGATTGGTGGATGGTGGACTGGGAACAAACCTTTGACAGAAGTCTCAATGGAGGTATGGCAGCAATATATTGATAGCAACCTAACTTCACACTTTCTTTTGGCCAAAACTTTTTTACCAGTTCTTGCTAAAGAAAAAACTAGTTCTTATATTTTGTTAGGTGGTACTGCTGCTGAAGTTCCACTCAAAAACCTCAGCCCTGTGGGAATCCCAGCTGCAGCCCAGTTAATGTTAACCCGCATAATAATTGAAGAAAATAAAGGTAATGGAATAAGAATTAACGAAGTAATTGTTCAAGGAATGGTTAAGACCAGAGCGATGGAAGCTCATAGTTCTCCAGAATGGGTTACCCCAGAAGAAATAGCTCAATTTACCGCATGGTTGTCCTCTGATGAAGGATATATGGTTAGTGGAAGTATCTTGAATCTAAACCAACGACCTCGCTAATTGTGTTAATAATGAACAAATATCTTGCATAACAAATAAGATATTTGTTCATTATTAAATAAAAAAAATACAACTTTTATTCTGAAACTTTTTGTACTAATATGAATAACGAACAAATAATGTTTAATCCTGAAGAAAATATTAAGCTAGTTAAGCTTTTTTATGCCACCCTAGGAAAAGGAGACATTCCATCCGTGCTTAATCTTTTAGCTGATGATGTTGAATGGGAGATGCCTCACCCTAGAGATTTGGTTCCTTTTGGAGGTATTTGGCGTGGTCGAGATCAAGTTGGACAATTCTTCAAGGTGACTCATGATTGTAGCGAATTTAAAAAAGTTGAACTCAGAGAATTCATAGCTCAAAATGATAAAGTAGTTGTCATTGGTTATACTGAGGTGCTTGTTAAAAGCAACAATAGGCTATATGGTAATGACCTAGTAGCAATATGGACTATTGATAATCAAAAAATTAAGAAAATGAAAGATTATATGGATACAGCACCAGCAGTTCTAGCCTTTAGCAATTCTTGATTGGTTTACTAGAGAGACAAAAAACACTTTAATCAAATTCAGGTTTAAATTCTACATTACAAATCTACATACAGGATAAAATTCAAATCATGTCATATTCATTGCCGTACGAACCGTATTATCTATTTGTTAGTAGTCCCTTAGATATTTCATCGGGTACTATTTAGTGAACCTCGATTAATTAAAAATATACTATGAAGAGTCTTAGATTTTTCAGTTGGC
>CAISPN010000082.1 GCA_903887375.1 uncultured cyanobacterium | reverse complement strand
ATTGATGAGATAGATAAAGTATTAACTTTAAACTTCTCATTAGATGATTTTTTTTCTTGGATTCGTTATTGCTATAATCAACGGGCTGAATATCCACAATACCAGAGGATAACTTTTATTTTATTTGGAGTTGCTACTCCTGCAGATCTAATTCAATCTAAAGTTGAAACTCCTTTTAATATTGGTAATGCCATAGAATTAACAGGATTTAGTCAACAGGAAGTTACACCCTTATTGTATGGATTAAAAAATAAATCCACTGAACCGGAAATAGTCTTGAAAGAAATCTTGAACTGGACATCTGGACAGCCATTTTTAACCCAAAAGATCTGTTATCTCATTTCGCAAACTCCAGAAATAATAATTCAGGGAAAAGAAAAAGAATATATAGAAAACTTGATAGAAAATAAAATTATTAAAAATTGGGAAGGGCAAGATGAACCAGTTCATTTGCGAACTATTAGAGATAGAATTCTTTTTTATAAAGATAAAAGTAGTAGTCTTCTTGGGCTTTATCAAAATATTCTCATTAAAGGAAGTATACTTGCACAAAATACTCAACAAGAGAGCCAATTGCGATTATCCGGTCTAATAGTCAAACAGGAAAATCAATTAAAAATATATAATCGAATTTATCAAGCTGTATTTAATATAAAATGGCTAGAGCAAGAATTTGAGAAACTCAGACCATATAGTGAAAGTATAATTGCATGGCAAGCTGCAAATTTTCAAGATACTTCACGATTATTGCGCGGAAAAGCATTAGAAGATGCTGAAATTTGGGCTAAAGGAAAAAATTTAAGTAATCTTGATTATCAATTTTTAGCAGATAGCCGAAAAGTAGCTTCTCAAGAAATTGAAGAGACACTTAAAAAATCAAATAATATCTTACAAAAGGCTAACTCGCGAGCTAAACAAATACTTTTTGCTAGTATTGGAGCCAGTATTCTATTATTGATTATTTCTGGTTTTATCTATAAAAATCAACAAGAAGCAATACTAGCCAATGAACTAAATATAGAAGCTCAAAAGGCATCTAAAGAATTTAGTTATGATCAGATGAATAGTTTACGAGATGCTTATGCCAATGCTAATAAACTCTATAAAATAGTACAAGATGGTCGTTCTCTACAGAATTATCCAGCAATTACACCCATGCTTGTCTTGAATAATATTTTGACAAGATTAAGGGAATTGCACAAAATTCAGGATTATTCTGATAATGTCAATAGCCTTGCCTATAGCAAAGATGGCAATCTAATAACTAGCGCTTCTAGTGATGGAACTCTCAAAATAATTAACCTTAAGAATAAATCAATAAAAACTATTGTCAAAGAAAATACAAAAGATCCTATCTATAGTGTCAGTATTAATCCCCAAGACAATAGTATAGCTTTAGCAGATAAAAATGGGGTAGTTAAAATTTCAAGTGTAGATGGCAAGCTAATAAAAATATTCAAAGCTCATAATGCTCCTATCAATGCAATCTCTTTCAATTCTACTGGTAAACTTTTTATCACAGCCTCTAGAGATCATAGTGCTAAACTATGGAATCGAGAAGGTAAGCTAATTAATATATTAAATGGACATCATAAATCAGTATCTAGCGCAGTATTTGCCCCCAATAATCAAGAAATAGCTACAGTTTCAGGTGATGGAACACTTAAAAGGTGGAATTTATCTGGTCAGCTAAAAAGTTCATTATCTTTAAATGTTCCTATTTATGATATTAGCTATAGTCCAGATGGAAATTGGTTGGCAGTTGCTTTAAAAGATGGAAGTTATATTTTATTAAATTTAAAAAATAATCAGTTAATAAAAAAATATAGAGCGCATACAAATGTAATTAATAGTATTAAATATAGCCCAGATGGTAAATTTTTGGTCACTGCTTCTAAAGATGGTACCGTAAAGCTTTGGACAAATCAAGGCAAACTGCTAGAAAATATTAAGGCTCACCAAGAGTCTGTTAATGATGCAAGATTTTCACCTGATAATCGATATCTAGCTACTGCATCAAATGATCCCGGTGTAAAAATTTGGTCCCTTGCTCAATCTACTTCTTTACTATCAGTTGATGAAATAGTCTCTAGCAGTAGCTATAATCCTAATAAAAAACTAATTGCAATTACTACTAATTTAGGCGCAATTTATATACTCAATAATCATGGTAAATTGCTAAAAAAATTTCCAGTTGATAGTTCAGATTGGCTTTATACTGTAGATTGGAGTAATGATGGTCGATATCTCTTTACTGGCTCAAGCAATGGAGTTTTTAAACTATATTTAGCCAATGGTAAATTGCTCAAGATATTGAATAATTTTGCACAGAGTATCTACGCTGTCAAGTTTAGTCCTAATGAGCGATTTTTAGCCATTGGTTATCAATCAAAATCTCAAAAAACCCAAGTAGATATTTATGATTTCAACAAAGCTAACTTAAAAAAAATCAAAACATTTATAGTCGATAATGACGCTAATCCTATTTATAATCTGAGTTTTGATGTTAAAAGCCAACAGATTGCTCTTTCTTCGCGAGATAATTCTAATCAGGGATTAGCATGGATTTGGGACATACAAAGAAATTCAAGTTATAAAATTGTAACTTCTAAAAAACTTCTCTATCAAACACAATTTAGCCCACAAGATGAAGATACTTTCGTAACCTCTTCAAGAGATGGTCAGGTTAAGTTATGGAACAATAAAGGTAGAGATTCAGTAAATCTGAGCAAGGAGAATGACTTTTTACCCGTTTACAAAGTTGCATTCAGCACAGATGGTCAGTTGATTGCCACAGGAGCCGAAGATGGCACAATCAGACTATGGAGAAAAGATGGTAATTTGGTAGCTGAATTTGCTGATACCCAAGAACCTGTCTATGGTTTGGCTTTTCTCAACAACAACCAAGATTTGTTAGCCTTGACTCGTAATGGAACAGTAAAGATTTGGCCAATTGGCAATGTCCAAGAGCTCAAAAATCTCTTGGAACAAGCCCAAAAAAGGCTGCAGGACTATCCTATTAAGGGACGTCACTGACAATTTTTATCTCTATCGGGGTTACAAGGAGGTTGTGTTTGATAAATCCTCTCACCCAATCTACTTGCAGAGATAGCTTGTGGGGCAATCAAGACAAAGATAAGCAATAGAGTACTAAAAAGCGTTTTGTTCAACATAGGGACATTAGTTACTGATAAATTATTCACAACTATTAGAATAAGGTCTCTTGAAAGAGCATGTCAGTCCCATTAATAACTGCTCTAACATAGAAAAAAGTGGAATAATTCTAGTTTACTTATTTTTTAAGTTTTTTAATTATGAAACCAAAAGACTGGGATCTTTTTTTAGATTATATAGTAGATGAGTATTGTTTGCGTGGCCGTTTAAAGGAACTTTTTAAAGTACGGTTTGCTTTTGAAAATTGGCGCAGACCAGATACAGAAATCTGGGAATTAGCCCAGGCTCCTAGTCTTGAAACCTACAAAAAACAGATGACCCAGCTCTATAGCTATTTTTCCTATCAGCAGCTAAATGGTTGTCCTGAACTAGATCCTACTAATAAAGGTCCTGGAAAATTTGATATTTTGCGCAGTTGGTTTAGGGATATCTTATATCCACAATGGTCTGGTAAATCAAATCCTGCACCTTCTGGCATTGCTGGCTATATTCCTTACTTGGTAGATCAAATAGTGCCAGAAATTCAAATTCCAGGTACATTGCTGCGCATTAAGGCGCCAGAGAAAATGGGTAAAACTACTTTGGTAAGAGAATTGCTCAAGGCTTCTTCCACAATGAATTACAAAGTGGTCTATCTCAATTTACATAATGCTGAAGCAAGTATTTTTAGCAGCTTAGATCGATTTTTGCGTTGGTTTTGTGCCAATCTCAGCCGAGAATTAGGACTGCAGGCACTCTTGGATGACTATTGGGATCAAGAGCTCTTTGGTTCTCTGGTAAGTTGTAAAAGTTATTTTCAAGAATATATACTTACCAAACTTGAGCAACCCCTAGTCATCGGTCTAGATAATCTAGATAAGATCTTTGATTATCCTTTAATTGCTGCCGATTTTTTACCAATGCTGCGCTATTGGCATGAAGAATCTAAAACAGAAGCTCTCTGGCAAAAATTACGATTGGTATTAGCTCTCTGCTCAGAAATATATGTTGAGCTAGATATTCATCAATCGCCCTTTAATGTCGGCAAGTTAGTTAAAATCCAAGGTTTTGAAATTGAGCAGTTAAAGATGCTCGCTCAAAGTTATCAAATAGATCTCGATGATGATTTTGCCCAAAAGTTACTAACCCTAACAGGAGGACACCCTTACTTACTCAAATTAGCTCTTGAGGCTAATATGACTTATGGCGAGATATTAAGCCAGTCTTCCACCTGTAGTAGTATCTATGGAGAATATTTACATCGTCTTTGGGATAGATTACAACAAGATTCTAGTTTACTATCGACTTTTAGTCGAATAATTGAGACTGATGGCGGCTTACTTCTAGACCCAGATTTAGCCTATAAACTAGAAAGTATGGGTTTAATCAAACTACAAGGTAATGAAGCTGTCGTAGCTTGTCAACTCTATAAAGAATATTTCAAAAATAGGATTCAACTAACTTAATTAATGTTCAAGTTCTTGTGCTTTCATTACTATACCAGCAGTTAAATAATGATTAAATTCATTGACTCTATCTTGGTTGGCAAAACGGACAGGTTGATAAAACAGATTAGAGCTTATCACGCTAGAAGCAACTACAACTAAAACTGAACTGACATAATTTCTAACAACCAGATTCATTGGATTCACCTTTTGTTGAAACTTGATAATCCTTAGAATACAAAGAAAAAGATTATCATGTCAGTCCCACAAATATTTTCTTGATCTTTCTACTTACATAGAAACAATATCTACCAAAATAACTAAATATTGGGACTGACATCTCCTGGGCTGACCGTCTATTGTTGAGCTATTAACCTAGAGGTCTTCCAAAAATGTTTAACCACAAGCAAGCTATTCCAAAATACTTCAAATTGGGTTTATTGATGACAATAACTCTGTGTTCAATTGTCAGTAAGGCTAGTGCCGATGATTTCAGGCTGCGTGTTGGTGTAGGGCCAAATGCAGTTCCCACCGGTTTTAGGCAAGACAATTGGAGAGAAAACCAATGGCATGAGCCGCAATGGAGAGAGAACCAATGGCGCGAGCATCAATGGCGTGAAAGGCAATATTGGCAATGGCGACAACACCAGCTTAGAGAGCAATACATGCGATCTAGCTATTATAATCCTTATCATCGTGACTGGGATTAGACATCACTTACTCATAGCGATTGTCGAATCGCTATGAAATTTTAAATTGTATTAACAAAACGCTCTGCCAGATCTAGCCATTTCAAGGTAGCAGTTTCAATTTTTTCATTGAGCAGCTCCAGGTCGCTGGAAGTTTTCTGTAGCTGATTATAGTCTGTAGGATCGCTTTCAGAGAGTAGTTGCTCTAGCTTGCTCTTTTGCTGTTCCATTTCATTGATTTGTTTTTCCAGCTTGCGATATTCTTGCAGTTGCTTATTGGAAACTTTGCCATTGTCTTTAGTAGGAGGGATGATTTTTTTATCTTTTTTAGCTACTGGTTCTGCTTTTTCCTGTTCGGCTTGTTTTTGTTCTAGATAGATAGAATAATTGCCTATATACTCTTGTAGAGTGCCCTGTTGTTCAAAGGCAAAGATTTTATCAACTGTGCGATCTAGAAAATAGCGATCATGAGATACTACAATCACACAACCGTTGAAATCT
>CAISPN010000081.1 GCA_903887375.1 uncultured cyanobacterium | reverse complement strand
CTCTTACAGTATAATTAAATCGATAAACCCCTCGAGGAGAAGTGGCAGAGTGGTTGATTGCGGCGGTCTCGAAAACCGCTAAGGGGAAACCCTTCAAGAGTTCAAATCTCTTCTTCTCCGTTTAAAAAATAAATAAAACCAGCAAGTATCAATCTTTGCTGGTTTTTTTATTGATTAGCGAGAAACTTTGACTTGAGCGAGAATTGCAGCTAATTGTTCTCCATCAAGCACCTCTTGTTTTAAAAGGATTGCAGTAGTCTCTTCGAGCAAATCCCTGTTATTGCGCAATATATCTAAGGCGCTTTGATAAGCTCGCTCTATTTTTTGTCTGACTTGGCGATCTATTTCACCTGCTACTTCCTCGCTCATTGCTCGGCGCGGGCTTTCTTCATCCAGAAAACGAGAAGTGGTTCTTGCATAAGCAATAGGCCCCAGCGTACTACTCATGCCGTAATGGGTGACTGCCTTTTCTGCTAAATCTGTAGCCTTTTGGATATCATCACTAGCTCCAGTAGAAACCTTGCCAAAGACAATCTCCTCAGCAGCTCGCCCACCCAAAAGAGTAGCCAATCTATCTTGTAATTCATCTTCTAGCATCAAATAGCGATCTTCTTCTGGCATTTGTAAAGTATAGCCAAGTGCTCCGGCTCCTCTAGGTACTATAGAGATCTTGGATACCTTGGACCCCCCTGTAGCTAGGGCGCCGACTAGGGCATGGCCCACTTCATGGTAGGCAACAATTTGCCGCTCAAGGGTGCTAGGTACACGAGAGCGTTTTTCCAAGCCAGCTACAACTCGCTCAAAAGCATCATGGAAGTTTTTCATTAAAACCACCTGGCGATTTTCTCTAGCAGCAAGAAGAGCTGCTTCATTGACCAGATTAGCTAGATCTGCGCCAGAAAACCCAAATGTCTGATTGGCAACTACATCCAAATCCACATCTTCACCCAAGGCAACTGAAGCCGAATGAACCTTTAAAATATCAAATCTGCCGCTTTTATCAGGGCGATCTAGCAAAACTTGACGATCAAAACGTCCAGGACGACGCAGCGCCGCATCTAAGATTTCAGGTCGGTTTGTAGCCGCGATCACAATCACACCATCATTGCCACTAAAACCATCCATTTCGGTGAGTAACTGATTTAAAGTCTGTTCGCGCTCATCATTGCCCAGATTGGGGTTGTTGCCTCTGGCTTTACCTATAGCATCAAGCTCATCGATAAAAACAATGCAGGGTGCCTGTTGTTTGGCTCGCGCGAATAGATCGCGTACCCTTGAAGCGCCTACACCGACATAAATCTCGACAAACTCCGAACCGGACATGCTCAAAAACGGAACACCAGCTTCACCGGCAACTGCTTTAGCCATTAAGGTTTTACCGGTTCCAGGTGGGCCAACTAACAGAATACCTTTGGGGATTTTGGCACCAATTTGGCTGTATTTTTCGCTATTGGCTAGAAAATCGACTACTTCTTGTAGTTCTTGTTTAGCTTCATCTACCCCAGCTACATCAGCAAAAGTAATACCTGTTTTTCGACGACTATTGACCTTAACTTTGCCCATCCCCATACCAACTCCCAGACCACCTCCGCCAACATCGCTAAACTTTCGTAGAGCAAACAGAGTACCGATCAATGCGCCAGCAGAGATTGTCAGTCCCAAAAGTGTCTCTAGAGTACCAGTATTATTAGCAGGAGCGTCATACTGTACTCCATGGCTTTTTAAAAGTTCAAAAAAACTATCTCCAAGAGAACTTGACTGGGTAAAAAACTGCTCAGAGCCGTACTCTGGCTTTAAAAAATATTCAATACCTTCAGGTTTAATTATGACTCTTTGAACTCGAAATGATTTAACCTGTTCTACAAACTGACTATAGCTCGATTCGGTTTTCATAATTCCAATCTACATCTTCTAATGTATCTATCGTCGCTAAATAGTAAGTTTACGGGCAGAGGGATTTTCCACATCTTTTTGTATAGTCTTTACCCTTGACTTTCAAGCAAAGCTCCAGAGGCTCTAAACTATTAGAAATAACTTTAGAAAGATAGCCCAGTATCACTAACTTAGATTTTTCCAACGTCAATACACTTTGGGCTTGCGTTATGGTTGAGACTCTCTCTCGTTTGGGATTAGCCTTCGCTGTTATATCGCCCGGTTCACGCTCAAGCCCACTTACTTTGGCCTTTGCCAAACATCCCCAGATTGAAACCATACCCATATTAGATGAGCGCTCGGCTGCCTTTTTTGCCCTAGGGCTATCTAAAAGCAGAAAAATTCCGGTAGCTATAGTATGCACCTCAGGTACTGCTGCAGCTAACTTCCTGCCGGCTATTATTGAAGCTCAGCAAAGTAAAATACCGTTACTAGTTTTGACCGCAGATCGCCCCGCTCAATTGCGAGATTCTCATGCAGGACAAACAATCAACCAGACTCATCTCTATGGACATTATCCTAATTGGTATATGGAATTAGCTTCGGCTAGCTCCAACTTCGATCTGTTAAAGTACTTACGCCAGATAACGATACAAGCCTGGGAGAGAACCCTCTTTCCAAACGCTGGAGTAGTTCATCTCAATATTCCCTTAGATGAGCCACTGGCTCGCCTTCTAGATCCAAATACCCAAAAAATTCAACAAGAGTATGATTTTGACGAATTTTTTTCACATATTCGTAGTTATAAAGCCGAATATTTTTCTAATTTTCCCGATGTTAGTCCCAATTTTTGGGAGAAAATCTATGGCTCTAAAAGTGGGCTGATTATTGTCGGTAATCATTCTCCCAATTTAGATCTTGACTATTGCCGCTCAATTGCCTATCTATCCCAAATGTGGCAATATCCCATCTTGGCTGATTGTCTAAATCCTTTGAGACACCATGCTAATTTAAATCCTCATCTTATAACTACTTATGATTTGATTTTGCGCAAGGAGAAATTAAATAAGCCCGATCTAGTTATACAAATAGGTGAGCTGCCTATTAGCAAACAATTGCGATTATGGCTTAAGTTGCAAGATCCTATGAGGTTTATAGTTGATCCTTTCAGTGATAATTTTGATCCTCTACATGGTAAAACAATTCATCTCAGACTATCAGTTGAACAACTAGCTAAAAGCTTAAAAAATCAAGATCTTACTCTTTTTAAAACTAATCATCAGCCAAGATTAAACTATTTAAATAATTGGTTAGAGCAAGAAGAAATCTTGAGCCAGCGAATCAGCAGAAAAATGGAAAATATTGAGAATATGGTAGAAGGAAAAATTGCTTGGCTTCTCTCAGAAACATTGCCAGATCATACATCTATATTTATTGCTAATAGTATGTCGGTCAGATATGCTGAATTTTTCTGGAGAAAAAACTCTAAAAACTATGCCATCTTTTGCAATAGAGGTGCAAATGGAATTGATGGAACTTTATCTACTGCTTTAGGAATAGCTCATAGAGCTCATAATACTGTATTGCTAAGCGGCGATCTTGCTCTTTTACATGATTCTAATGGCTTTTTAGTTAAGCAACATTGGCAAGGTAAACTGACAATTATTTTAATTAACAACCAAGGTGGTGGTATTTTCAACACCTTGCCTATCGCTCAAGAAAAAGAATTCGAGAAATATTTTGCTACTGGACAAAATGTTGATTTTAGCAAGTTATCTTATTTTCATGACATTGAGTATCATTATATTGAAAATTGGTCTGATTTAATTGAAACTATTAACAATCATAATCATAGCTCTATTCGATTATTGGAAATTGCCACAAATCGCCAAGCTGATGCAAGTTGGCTCAAGCAAGCTATGATTACACTTACTGAAGATTAAAAAAATGTTTAACTATTTCAAAGGTCATGTTATAGCAATTAATAAAACAATAAATAATCGGTATATTTTAATTTTAGAAGTTGGGCAGATTGGCTATGAAATCCAGATTACTTCCCATTTAGCCCAAGCACTAGAGTGCCAAATTAATAATACTGCGCAAGTATTTACCCATATGCAAATCAAAGAAGAACTGCCTATTGTCTATGGTTTTGCTACAGTCCAAGAGAGAGATCTTTTTCGCCAACTAATTGGAGTAAGCTCCATAGGAGCTCAGCTAGCCAGCTCTCTCATTGATGGATTAGGATTTGAACAACTCATACAAGCTATAGTCAGCGAAAAGTTGGATAGCTTGGTCAAAGTACCTGGGATTGGTAAAAAAACAGCAGAAAGAATCATACTAGAGCTTAAAGATAAATTAACTCCTTGGTATAGTGATAATTTATCATCTACAACAGAAATATTACAAGAATTACAAGTTACACTTGAGGCATTAGGTTACGAAAATCGAGCAATAAATCAAGTAATAAAAATACTCATCACAGATGAAAGTCTATTAAATATACTAGAATTAGAGCAATGGCTTAAAAGAGCAATAATCTATCTAGACTCTTAGTTTTATTAGTCAAAAATATCATACAAAGAAACAAGCCTAGCTACAATTACCGCCATATAAATTAACCCCATAATTGCTTCAAAAGTTGTAAAGACCATCAACCATCTATAAATGGGAATAATATCACCATAACCAACTGTAGTAAGAGTGATCAAGCTAAAATACATAGACAAGTTCCAAGGCTTCATTTGAAAATCTCTCAAATCTGCTATATGAAAGCTATTTTGATTAATTTGCCAAAAACTAAAATAAACAAATGACCAGATAATTCCAATAAAAAGATAACCAGTAATTGCTGTAGCGATTGTTTGACCATTAACCTTTTGCCTTTTTGATAAAGTTGACAAAATCTGGATCCAACCCCAAATAAAATAACTAACTTTAATTACTGAATTAATAGATATAAAAATGTTTCTAAGTGCAGGGAATAAATTAAAGAAATTAAACAGGCTAAATGACAAGTAAATTGCAATAATAAGTATAAACATTTGCAATCTTTTGTTTCTGGAAATATCTCCATTGTTTACATACAAGTTATTATAATTACTTAAAAAAATTATTGCAAAAAAAATACAATTAGATAACGTGAATAGATGAAGACTATTACTCACAATTGAAATAACAATACTAATTATGCAGAGAAAGCAAATCAAATAAGGATTGGTCAAATGTTTTAACATGGAATAGATTGAGCAAACGGCTAAATAATGTTAGAATCTAGACAAGAGAAATTAAGTTTATCTGTACTGACTATGAATAACGATATTACTGAAATATTACAGCAAGGACTCAGAATAGTCTTAGGTGGAGCCAGTATCTTATCTGAAACTGTCCAAGATCCTCAAAAGCGTACTCAAACTTTAGAAGAACTACAAGTTCAATTGAAACAAAAGGCTCAAGAACTAGCCCAGAAAGGAGAAATAACTGAAAGAGAAGTTCTTACTCTAGTTGAACAATGGCTCCAAAGAGACAATGCTTCCTCTACTGTAGTTACAACTTCAGCAGCTAGAACTAGCGCTAAAGAAGGTCTAGAAGATCTCACTGGCACAATTATTGCTCTGAGAAAGGAGCTAGAAGATTCAAGAGCCGGCATGGTATGAACTTCTTACTAAAGGGCCAGAGCGAATATGAGTAAAGCCCAGGGAAGTTGCTATTTGAGCCAAATAGTCAAATTCCTCGGGTTTCCAGTATTTCTTTACAGAGAGGTTTTCTAGCGCCGGTCGCATATACTGTCCTAGGGTAAGGCGGTCGCAGCCTACTGAGCGTAAGTCTTTGAGGGTCTGGATAATTTCCGACTCACTTTCACCATGTCCAAGCATCAAGCCAGATTTGGTGATTATAGAGGGATTTAACTGCTTAACTAGAGAGAGTACCCTTAAAGAACGATCATACCTAGCCCCTCTTCGCACCGAAGCTTGTAGCCTTTCTACAGTTTCAATGTTGTGATTGTAGCAATTGGGAGAGAGCTCTACAATCTGCGCAATCCGCTCTTTCTGTTGACTATCTGCGCTTTTTCCACTCCAAAAATCGGGAGTTAAAACCTCAATGCCAATATCAGGATCTAAATTTCTAATTGAGCGAATCACTTCTACATATCTGCCTGCGCCACCATCGCTGAGATCATCACGTGCTACTGAAGTTAAGACAACATAGCGCAATGATAGAAGTTCGATGGCTCTAGTTATCTGCTCTGGTTCATTTGGGTCAAGTGCAGTGGGAGATTTTCCTTTACTAACTTGGCAAAAAGCACATGAGCGAGTACATATATTGCCCAAAAGTAAAAATGTAGCAGTACCTTGAGAGTAGCATTCAGCTCGATTTGGACAGCGAGCTTCTTCGCAGATAGTATGTAACTGATTGGTCTTGATGACCCGCTGAACTTTAGCCATTTGACGCGAATTGCCAATGGGACGCTTTAACCAACTAGGAAGCGGTTTGAGTGAAACCATATTAAGATCCAAAAGGGCATCATATTAATATATAGTTTAGTCTCTCTACTTAGACCATTTGTAGGAAATTGTTAGAAGGAAGATAAGATGGTGAGCCGCAAAATTATAGTTATCGATGATAGCAAGGTTATCAGGATGAAGATTAAGGATATGCTTGCTCAAAATGATTTTGATATTTTAGAGGCTAAAGATGGTCAAGAAGGCTATGAAATGATCCTCAGTGAAAATCTAGATCTAATTATCTTGGATTTTATTTTACCCAAAATGAGTGGCTATGAACTCTACAGAGAAATTCAAAAACAAGAGCGCCTCCGAAACATTCCCTTGATAATCATGTCAGGTAGAAAAGAAGAAGTCGTCGAAAAACTATCTGAACCCTTTGAAGATTTTACTTTTATCCAAAAACCCTTTGATGAAAAAAGGTTGGCTGAGGCAATCTCTGTGGCTATAGATAAGAACAAAACTCAGGCTTTGAGTCCGACCCTACAAGAATTGGTAATAAGAGTTGATCAACTCCAGTTAGAGATTGATGCGGTCAAACAACAGCTAAATAAATTAATTAATTGATTTTGAATTATGGATAGATTTGAACTGAATTTAGTGCTAAAGGTTTTTATTTTTTCTTTGGGAACTTCCATGCTCGTCAAGTATGGCGGTTCTGTGCTTTCTTTTACTCCTTCTAATTCCAACGCTTTAATTGCAATTTTTTTACCAGTTGTGGTAATATTTTTGCTCTTGTTGAGACGAAGCTACAATATCTCTAAATCCTGATTTGATAACCGATGCGCACATTAGAAGAGATTAACCAAAAGATCACTCAAGGTAAAGCTAAAGTCTGGACAGTAGAAGAACTGAAATACAGACTAGAAGAGGGCATGAGTGTAAAAGAAGCATTCAAGCAGGTAGATGTAATTTGTACTGGAACATTCGAGACAATGGAATCTTCTGGTGCAATGATCAATTTGGGACATACTGATCCACCTATTAAAATTAAACAATGTTGGCTAGATGGTGTGCCGGCCTATGCTGGTTTTGGCGCAGTTGATCTTTATATTGGGGCTACAGCAAGCGGTGAAAACTTAGAAGCCAAGAAATCACCAGAGCAACTTGGTGAAAATTGGGGAGGCGCTCATGTAATTGAGAATCTTATTGCTGGCAAATCTGTTAACCTCAAAGCAATAGGACAAGTAACAGATTGCTATCCTCGTGCGAGCTTTGAAGCGATCATCACCAAAGACACCATTAATCAGTTCTATCTTTATAATCCGCGCAATCTCTACCAAAATTTTATTGTAGGCGTCAATGGAGGAGAGAAGACACTCTATACTTACTTGGGTCCTTTGCGTCCGCGTTTAGGCAATGCGGTCTATTCCAATTCTGGCGCCCTCTCTCCTTTGCTTAATGACCCCTATTTAAATCTCATCGGTATTGGCAGTCGTATTTTCTTAGGTGGTGGAATTGGCTATATTGCTTGGGAAGGAACACAGCATTTTCCAATGCAAAAGCGTCTAGACAATGGCATTCCAATAGGACCTGCTTCAACTTTAGCCCTAATTGGTGATGCTAAGCAAATGGATCCGCGTTGGGTCAGAGGTTGCTATTTCAAAAATTATGGACCTTCTTTAATGTTAGGAGTTGGTATTGCTTTACCTGTTCTCCAGGAAGAAGTGATTGTTCACTGTGGCATAAATGATGAGAAAATTGTAGCTCCTGTTGTTGATTTTGCAGTCCCCCGAAGGGTTCGCCCGACTTTTGGGCTAGTAACCTACGCTCAGCTAAAATCTGGACGTATTACTATAGAGGGTAAAACCGTTAGAACTGCCCCTCTTTCTAGTATTCCTTTTTCAAGAGAAGTAGCACAAATCCTCAAACAATGGATCGAAGCAGGTGATTTTACCCTAACCCAACCAGTAGCTCCTATTTCACTAGAGAGAGCATTTCTACCTCAAGATGGTCAAAGGGGCAAAGAGATCAATCTAGAGTAACTAACTTTGCTAGGCGCTGACGTAATTCATCTAGTCCCAGACGATTGGTGGCAGATATTAAAACTGCATCAGGATAATGTGATTTTAGCCACTCGAGTAGACCAGGTTCAACTTGATCTATTTTGTTGAATACCCACAACATAGGACCAGGTATTAAGGGCATTTCTTCTAAAATCTTGAGAACAGATTTAAATTGGCTCTCCCAAGCTGGGTGGGAAAGATCTACTAAATGTAAAATAGCATCAGCCTCGCTTACCTCTTCTAAAGTTGCGCGAAAAGCGTCTAATAATGAAGCTGGCAATTCATGGATAAACCCAACAGTATCTGTCAGAAGAACAGTTGTAGACTCACCATTTTGCTCATTGGTGATCTGCAGCCTTCTGGTAGTAGGATCTAGTGTGGCAAAGAGTTGATCAGCTGCGTAGACACCAGATTGGGTCAGGGCATTGAGCAAGGTTGATTTACCAGCATTGGTATAACCTACAATGGCAACTGAAAAAACCTCCCGTTTCTCTCTTTGTTTTCTCAGACGAGCTCGATGTGCCATCAATTGATTTACTTCTTCTTGCAATCTAGAAATTTTGCGCTGTATGGCCCTGCGTTCAGTTTCAAGTTTAGTTTCACCTGGACCTCTTGTCCCAATACCGCCACCTAAACGTGAGAGTGCCTGACCACGGCCAACCAAGCGGGGCAATTGATATGCCAATTGAGCTAGTTCGACTTGTAGTTTTCCTGCGCGTGATTGGGCTCTTTGGGCAAAGATATCCAAAATAACTTCAGTGCGATCTACTACTCTTACCCCTATTTGTAACTCTAGGTTACGTATTTGGGTAGGGGAAAGATCTCGATCAAAGACCACCAGATTAGCGCCTAAAGCCTGAGCCCTCAAGGCTATTTCTTCAACCTTACCAACTCCCACAACTGTTTGAGGATGTGCTGAGGATCTTTTTTGCTCTAGGGTTTCTAGAACTTCCCCACCGGCAGTCTCTACCAATCTAGCCAGTTCAATCATCACCTCAGTAAATTGTTCACTTCGGGTATGCTGCGTCATAACCCCAACCAAGATAACCCTATCTTGTTTGCTTTCTACTTGTTGAGCTACATATTCGCGGCGAAACTCCTCTTCTAATCCTTCAACTAGACTAGTAAAATCTTGATTGGTAAGAGCGTCTAAACTCAATGGTGGAGAAACAGTCCAGTAGTATTTGTGATCTGGATTAAATTCCGACTTGGGCAAAAGATGAGCAATATAAGCCTGCTCTATATAACCTGTTCCGCCTCCACCTCTTTTTTGAAATCCCTTACCTGTCAACTGTAAAGTTACCAGAGCATCCAAACGCTGTAACACCATTGAGGTCAAACTAGAATCTTTTGGTGTCTCATTTTCTAAGCTAGTAGTGAGACACCTTATGCCCGAAAGTCTCTCCTCCCCATAGCGAGGAAGCTCTCCAAGCGGTATTTGTGTCTGTCTAGGCCCACCTATACCTACTCTGATGATTTGTCCCCGTCTGTTGATATAGATCGAGATAGGCTGTTGAATTTCAGTACTTATAGCCCCTAATCTCTGGGCGAATTCAAATGTCGTGAAGGTATCAAGTGGAAGGCGTTGTTGATAAATATTTTGTAGCTGCTTGATTTGATTTGATTTGAGTCCTTGGAGATTCCCGTAGAGAGTTTCGATAGGCTACCTCTTTAAATTTTGGATTGGTGATTCTTTTATTGTAACTTGTGGGACTTAGCTCAGATATGGACGAATGCCGAAATAGCGATAGCGCTTGTAATCTTGCAAAATTTTGTCATGGTCAAAACATAGATTTTGAGGCAGATCCCACAAATGAATAATTTGCACGTTTTTGGCATCATCTGCAGCTCGAGGAATGCCAAAGGCTGTGGCAATAAAGACTATACTGATAGTGTGTTGTCTCGTATCACGCTTTGGATCTGAATAGACATGAAATTGCTCAACTAGCTCCACATCGAGTGCAATCTCTTCTTTTGCTTCTCTAATTGCAGCATCTTCTATTGACTCACCATAGTCAACAAAGCCGCCGGGAATAGCCCAACCATAGGGAGGATTGATTCTTTCTATCAGAATGATTGGCCGGTGAGGCTGATCCATCAACTCAACAATAATATCAACGGTGGGGGAGGGATTGCGAAATGTCACAGAACAAATTTTCTCCTTCTTTATTTAAGTCGAATTTAGACTATTTAATATCTTCTAGAATATGCTAGCTGGGTACAAAAAAATTGTTATTTTAGGTTCAGGCGCTTGGGGGCGGGCTCTTGGTAAGCTCTTTTGCTACAATTGCCCCGAGGTTTACTCTTGGTCTCGTAAAAGTACTACATCATTGGCCGAAACAATTAATAATGCAGATATTCTAGTTTCTGCAATTTCAGTATCAGGTCTTTACCCAACTTTGGAGCGATTAAATACTCTAGATATTCCAACGCGCACTCTTTTGGTTAGTGCAACTAAGGGTTTAGATCCAATCACTACTAAAACCCCTTCACAGATATGGCAAGAGCATTTTCCAAAACACTCGATCACTGTGCTTTCTGGCCCCAATCTTTCCAAGGAAATTGAACAAGGTTTACCGGCAGCAGCTGTTGTTTCGAGTCACAATCTAGAAGCTGCCAGAATCGTTCAAAAAGCACTCTCTAGTGAGCTATTTCGCGTATATGTTAACTCAGATCCTCTAGGCACCGAATTAGGTGGGACTTTAAAAAATGTCATGGCTATTGCCGCAGGAGTTTGTGATGGGTTGCATTTGGGAACCAATGCCAAAGCAGCCCTGCTAACTAGAGCTTTACCCGAAATGATTAGAGTAGGTAGTATTTTGGGGACAAAAACGGAAACTTTTTTTGGCTTATCTGGTTTGGGTGATCTTCTAGCAACTTGCAATAGTCCCCTATCTCGCAATTATCAAGTTGGTTATCAACTAGCTCAGGGCTACTACCTAGGAGAAATTCTGGCCAAGCTTGAAGGTACAGCCGAGGGAATCAATACTACAAAGGTTCTGATGCAGATTGCCAAGCAACAAAACCTTGATCTTCCTATTAGTAATGAGGTTTATCGTCTTCTCTCGGGCGAAATTACCCCTCAAGAATCAGTCAAGCTCATCATGGAGAGAGATCTAAAATCAGAATAGTTTTTTAGTCCGCTATTTTTTTTAAAATCCGACAAAAAATCTTTACTGATCTCAATTAAGACAGAACGCTCAAGTTTTGATTCTCTTGAATATAAATATATTCAAACAAAAATCAACGTACAAGTCAAACAAATCGAATGACTTTAGTCATAATTTTATGTCAGTAAAATAGTGCAAAAAGCCTTGTTATTTTAGAGATCTTGATTAAATATGGAGTTGTAGTTAATTCAACTGCAACAAACCAAACAAATAATATTTTTGAGGTAACAATCGTGTCCAACATAACTGTTAATGAAATCAACCCAAGTTTCATTTGTGAAGTTGACAACAACGAAATTGAAGTAGTCTACGGTGGCAGCAGAGGTTCTTCTACTCCTGCCGGTACCTACGGATATCTCCCAGACCCTTCTACTTTCCACGCTGATATTCCTTTAGGTGGAGCAAGAAGTGTTCAAAGTCAGTATGATGCTTTCGTTAGCAACAACGACATCACCTTTACTGGAACTTTCCTAGGTCTAGGCGCTTTCTTTGGCCAAGATATTTATTTGCCAAAACCAAAATCACGCAAAGGCAAATAGACAAAATGCCAACCAGTGACATCGTAGAGATTCACTAATGCTTCCTTCTCAATTCTACTCCAATCTAAATATTTTTATGCTGAAGTTTGAATTGAGAAAGGCATTTTCTCCATGTGTTTTACTACATTCAGTCTTTAATTAGCTATACTGTTTGTTAGTTAACTCCATCAAAAAGTGATTAAATTGTTTGAATTGTATAACTTTAATTGACGGAATTTAATGTGAGGAAAAAATAATAGCAGTTCAGACACGACAAAATAAATCAGGATTATTGCATCTCTTGTTAAATCCGTTTGTATTAACATAACCCCACTCTTACGCTATGCTTCAACAAAATCAACAACGTCAAGATGTTTCCGTAAATTTGGGTAGTCACTGTCTAACTGATTTTCAAAAAAAACTACTTCTTAAAAGTTTACAAACAGAGCTCAGACCAGAGTACCGTCGAAGACTACAAATCATGATCAGAGCAGATGAAGGACAGACCCAGTCAGAAATTTGTAATGAGTTAGGTTGCTCTCAAGAAACTGCCCGTTACTGGATAGCTATTGCCCAGTCAGGCCAGGCACATATGTGGAATAACCACCCGATTGGTCGACCTAAAATCATCAACGACGAGTATTTACAAACTCTCAAGGAATTGGTTACCAATGGTCCTCGCCACTATGGTTATTCTTTTCGTAACTGGACTGCTGACTGGTTGAGCAGACATTTGGCAAAACAGCTAAAAATTGAATGTAGCCCACGTCATGTCAGCCGTCTGCTCAAGCAAATGGGTCTCTCGACTAAACCCAAGAAAATAGTGAGCGAAGATTCTGGAGATGGCTTTGTTTCTAAAGATAAACAGATCACCATTGGTAGCCTTTCTCCTGCAGGAAGATCAACTGCTACTGATTTATCTAGCCTGCACAAATAAAAAGATATGATTCAGGATTTATCGGCCATTCAAATTGTAGGAAATAGTCTGAGGGAAATTTTTCAGCTTTCTCTTTCAGAAGATGAATTATCAAGTTATTTAGATCAGGCGAATTTTTTTCAACCTAGTTCAGCAACCATAGTTTGGAATTCTATAAAGGCCGAAAATGGCATCTATATGGTTGTTAGAGGCAAGGTTCGCTGGCTCGATGCAGACCAAAATTTGGTAGCAACAGCAGGCGAGGGGATGATTTTTGGCGAATCATCCCTATTCAAACAAGAGCATTTCCAACTCTACACAGTTAGAGCCTCAATAAATCTTTTGCTCTGTTTTTTACCCGAAAAATTGATGAAGGAATTGATCTACAAATATCCAACTCTCAAAGAGGGTATTCATACTCAGGCTGTTTTCAAAGATTTATTGTTGCTCTATCGCCAGAAAATTTCGGTGGAACAAAACTTTACTCCTATCAGGAAAATATATAATGCTCTGGCTTTATTCAAAGTCCATCAAGTTTTACCTGGTAAATTATCTGCCGATTTAACAACAAACCAAAAACTCTGGCTAATCAGATCAGGTAAATTAACTAGCTCTCTAGGTCAAATAATTGTTTCAGGGGGCTTCTACTTTTTTTCTGATTTGAATGCATCTCAAAGGTGGGAAGTAAGTGAACCAACACAATTATACTCACTAGCAGAGTCTGACTGGCCTGCGGCAATTGAACAATGGGGTCAACTAGCCCAACTAAGTAACCAAAAAACGGTTTCTGAAAAACTTCCCATATCGCCTAAAGCAGAAGTAAAACAAGCCAAATCGCCTCAAAAAAAACAATACAATTATTTTCCATCTCCTGTTTTAAGGGCCGGTCATTGGTGGCAATCTCTCACAAAATCCTATCCCATTATCGAGCAGCAAAGTGTTTCTGATTGCGGAGCCGCTTGTTTAGCAATGGTAGCTAACTACTGGGGAAAGAACTTTGGTATTAATCGCCTCAGAGATATGACCAATGTTGATCGCAATGGCGCATCTTTAAGAAGCCTAACAACTGCTGCCGAGAATATCGGCTTTTCAACCAGGCCAATTAAAGCTAGTTTAGATAAGCTAGGGCAACAGCAATTGCCCTGTATTGTTCATTTGCAGAGTAATCACTATGTCGTGGTTTATGAAATTAAGAAAAAACAAGTTGTTATTGGAGATCCAGCTGTCGGGCAGAGGACTTTAAATAGATTAGAATTCTCAAAACAATGGTCAGGTTACGCGCTGATTCTACAGCCGACTTTTAAGTTAAAGACAACACCAGGATCTAGTTCAAATTTTTGGGGATTTTTTGAGTTAGCCAAACCTCATTGGCCAGTTTTAACAGAAATTCTGGCTACTTCAGTTGCTATTCAAATTTTGGGCTTGGCTACACCGATTCTGACTCAATTATTATTAGATCGCGTTATTGTTCAACATAGTCAAGATACATTAACGGCAGTAGGCTCAGGCCTTTTGATTTTTGGGCTTTTTCGAGTTGCTATGAATGGGCTAAGGCAGTACCTTTTGGATCACACTGCCAATCGTATAGATATTGCGCTGATTGTGGGATTTATTGCTCATACTTTAAGACTACCAATGAGTTTTTTTGAATCTCGCTATGTTGGGGATATAATAGCCCGCGTGCAGGAAAATACAAAAATACAACACTTTTTAACAGGTGATTCTCTCTCTACAATTTTAGATTTACTGACTGTGTTTATCTATATGGGTATGATGTTCTGGTATAGCTGGAAACTTGCTCTACTAATACTAGTTGTCATACCACCATTTTTTCTGCTGGCCTTGATTGCCACGCCCTTTTTAAAAAAGATATCACGGGAAATTTTTAATGCCGTAGCCGAAGAGGGTAGTTATCTGATTGAATCTCTCAGTGGTATTCGTACAGTCAAATCAATGGCAGTTGAACGCTCAGTGCGTTGGCATTGGGAAGAACTCCTGCGCAAATCAATGCAGAAGAAATTTTCAGGTCAGGTAATCTCCAATCAATTGCAAATTGCTAGTGGTACTTTGCAGACTATTTCTTCTACTGCTCTACTTTGGTTTGGAGCATACCTAGTTATCCAAGATCAAATGACAATAGGACAGTTGGTTGCCTTCAATATGTTGATGAGCAATGTTGTTACTCCTTTTCAGCGTTTAGCTGGTCTATGGAATCAGCTCCAGGAAATTGCCATCTCTACCGAAAGAATTAATGACGTGCTAGAGCGTGAACCAGAAGAAAGTTTAGAAAATTTACGCCAACGCTTACCTAAACTAAAAGGTCGGATCGTTTTTGAACAGGTCACCTTTCGCTATCACAACGAAAGCCAAATTAATGTTCTAGAAAATGTCAGCTTTACTATTGAACCAGGTCAAACTATCGCAATTGTCGGTCGCAGTGGTTCAGGAAAGACGACATTAGCCAAGCTTTTATTAGGGTTATATTTTCCAACAGAGGGAAAAATTCTCATAGATGGCCATGATATTACTACAATATCCTTGCCTTCATTGCGCCAGCAAATTGGAGTAGTCGACCAAGATACTTTTCTCTTTGGTGGAACAGTACGAGAAAACATAAGTATAGCTCATCCAGAGGCTTCTCTTGAGCAGATTATGGCAGTTAGTGAACAAGCAGGAGCTAGTTCATTTATTGCTCGTCTGCCTATGGGATATGAAAGCAAAATAGGCGAGAGTGGAAATCTTCTCTCTGGTGGACAGAGACAGAGAATCGCTATAGCTAGGGCACTATTGGGCAATCCTTCTGTGCTTATTTTTGATGAAGCTACCAGTCATCTAGATACCGAATCTGAACTTTTGATTCAAAACAATCTCCAACAATTTCTCAAAAATCGAACAACAATCATCATTGCTCATCGCCTCTCAACGATACGTCAGGCTGATTGCATTCTAGTTTTAGATCAAGGGGTACTAATTGAACAGGGCAATCACGAGGAACTTATGGACAAACGAGGAACCTATTTTCTTCTTAACCAGAAACAAACCTCTGGCATAACTTGCCAAATTTAATCCAACTTTTTCTTCCAAAGGAGGACTTATACTATGCCACGCTCTTTAATAAATACTGCTTCATCTTATTCTGACTCTTTTTCTGATAATGTCTATTATCCTGAGATAAATAATGCTGCTATAGCTGGGGTTCAAGCTAGTCCCAATCTAGAAGACTGGTCAAACTCAACAAAAGAGGCAATTGATAGTTATCCCCAAATCTGGACAAGAAGTTTACTTTATCTTTTACTTGTTTTTGTCGGTATTTTTTTACCATGGACATTTTTGGCCAAGATTGATGAAACTGGAACAGCTAGAGGCCGCTTAGAGCCTAAAGGAAAAAGTGTAGAGCTAGATAGTTCAGTCAGTGGCTCTGTAGTGGATATTAAAGTTCGAGAAGGCCAACATGTTAAAGCTGGACAAATTTTGATGAAATTGGATTCTGAGCTTGCTCTTCGTTCTCTTGAACGAGCACAAGTCCAACTAGAAGGCCAACAAAATAGACTAGTACAATTGCAGCTTTTCAAGAATCAATTAATCATAGCACTGCAGACTCAGCAGCAGCAAAACCAAGCCCAGCAACTGGAAAAACAGATCCAAGTTGAACAGGCTTTGGAAAATTACAAATCTCTCAAAACAACCTACAATCTTCAAAAAGAAGAAAAACAAGCTCAAATAGCTCAGGCTAAACAGGCAATTGAAGCTAGTAAGGATGCCTCCAAAATTGCCAAGGTACGTTTAGAAGGAGCCAGAGAAAAGCTCAATCGCTATCAAGAAGCCTATAATAACCAAGTTGTCTCGCAAGATCGCTATCAAGAAGCCTTCCAAACTGTGCCTGAAAATGAGCAAATTTTAGCTAAGGCTAATTCAGAAACAAGGCAGTCATTAGCTCATATGCAAGAAATTAGCAAAAGCTATGAAAAAGTAACCCGTCAAGCCCAATCCGAAATCCAGCAAGCTCGTCTTCACCTTGAAGAAACCAAAAGGGCTTATGAGAGCCTGAAACAATCTGGCAAACTCTCAATTCTCAAAAGTCAAGAGAACATTAAAAATCTCGAAACTCAGATAACTAGCTTAAATTCTGAAATTGCTCAAAATCTCAATCAAATTCAAGTTTTGAAATTTCAATTAGCACAAAGGATAATTCGCGCTCCAATTTCAGGTACGATTTTTCTTTTACCTGTTAGCAAGCCAGGCGCTTTTGTTCAATCTGGCTCTCTTATTAGTAAAATAGCACCAGATGGTGTGCCCTTGGTTCTCAAAGCTACTATGCCTATTGCCGAAAGTGGCTTTGTACATAAGGGATTACCTGTAAAACTTAAATTCGATGCTTATCCTTTTCAAGATTACGGTATTGTTGCTGGACATTTAAACTGGATATCACCTGATTCTAAACTACAACCCACAGCAAAGGGAGTAGTAGATTCTTTAGATTTGGAAATTACCTTAAATAAAGATTCTCTTGAGAATGCCGGAAAAAAAATTGCTCTTAGTGCCGGTCAAAGTGCAACGGCTGAAGTTGTTATTCGTCAAAGACGTGTTATTGATTTTCTCCTAGATCCATTCAAAAAATTACAAACAGGTGGAATCAAGCTTTGACAGATTGTAGTATTAGGTTATAATTCATTATCAAATCATTTACCGAAATAAGGTACTTATTGATGTAAGTACCTCATTTCGGTTAATAACCTACTGCAAAAATCAACAAGTACAATGGATTGCTCTGAACAATTTGGTAAAAATATACCTCTTCTTGAAAAATCCACTTCAAAAGAACAGTTAAATGAGGTAGCCACATTTGTAGACTTGCCTACTGATTCTCCGCGTTTTGCTATAAAAACCTCTGATATTCAAAAAGAAACTTTTAGCCTTAAACAAGAAGTATTAATTAAATTAAAAAGAGATAATGATGATTTATCAGAAATATTTCTATTAACTTTGTCAGCTCTTCTATATCGCTATAGTAATCAATCGGAAATCATTATTGGTTACCAGGGAGCACATAAAATTCAACCTATTAGAATTAATTTAAATGGCAATGATAGCTCCTTTGATCTTTCAGAGCAAATCAAAAATTCGATTTTACTTGCAAATCAAGAATCACAAGAAACTAAATATACTTTGATTTTTGCAACTTGTGATTTATCTAGCGAGTTTAAAAAAATAAATTTTGATTTGAGGTTTTCAATTTATTCAATAGAAAATGACATAGATATAACTCTTGAATACAATCAAAATCTCTTTAATAAGAAAACAATTAAGAGAATGATTACTCATTTTCAAAATTTATTAGAATCGATTCTCCAAGATCCAACAGAGGAAATTAGCAAATTAAATTTATTAGCATCAGAAGAGAAACAATTAATATTAAGAGATTGGAATCAGAATAAAGTTGATTATCCTAACGATAAATGTATTCATCAATTATTTGAGCAGCAGGTAGTAAAAACTCCAGAAGCAATAGCTTTAGTATTTGAAAATCAATCTTTAACTTATCAACAACTCAATAATAGAGCTAATCAACTGGCACATTATTTAATATCACTAGGAGTAAAACCAGAAACTCTAGTAGGAATATGCTTGGATAGATCATTAGAGATGATAGTCGGATTATTAGGAATACTTAAAGCAGGTGGAGCTTATGTACCTTTGGATCCTAATTATCCAGCCGAAAGACTTAAATATATGCTCGAAGATGCCAATGTTGAAATTCTTTTGAGCCAACCAAATATAACAATAGAAACCTCAGCTCAAATAATCTATCTTGATGAAGTTAACCTTGGTAATATAGAAAATCCCGATGTTAAAGTCAATCCTGAAGATTTAGCTTATGTAATTTACACTTCAGGCTCTACAGGTAAACCCAAGGGGGTAGTTGTACCTCAAAAAGCAGTGGTCAGACTGGTAAAGCAGACCAATTATATTGATTTAACCTCAGAGGATGTCATTGCCCAAGTATCCAACTTTTCCTTTGATGCAGCTACTTTTGAGATTTGGGGGGCACTACTTAATGGGGCAAAATTAGTCTTGATTGAACAGGATAATCTTCTGTCAATTGAAAGGTTTTCTGAGAGTTTACAAGAAGTAAATACTTTATTTTTAACTACAGCTCTGTTTAATAATTTTGCTAGAAATAAGCCAGAGATATTTAAATCACTAAAATATCTTTTATTTGGTGGAGAATCTGTTGATCCTGAATCTGTCAAAAATGTAGTTGAGCATGGTTTACCTAAATATTTAATCCATGTTTATGGACCTACTGAAAATACTACGTTTTCTTCTTGGCATCCTGTTAATAATACGAAAATTATTCCCATAGGCCGGCCAATATCGAACAGTCAAATTTACATACTAGACTTTAACTTACAACCAGTACCTATTGGGGTAGCAGGAGAGTTATTCATTGGAGGAGATGGGTTAGCTAGAGGTTATCTAAATAGACCAGAACTGACCCAAGAAAAATTTATAATTAATCCTTTTGGCGAAGGTCGGCTTTATAAAACTGGAGATCTAGGGCGTTATTTACCAGATGGCAATATTGAATATCTAGGAAGAATAGACAACCAAGTAAAAATCAGAGGATTTAGGATTGAACTAGGAGAAATTGAATCTCTACTAAATCAACATCCTCAAATTGAACAAACAGTAGTGATTTCAACAGAAGATAGCTCTGGAGATAAAAAATTAATAGCCTATTTAGTCACAATTGGGCAAACAATCTCTAAAAATGAGCTTAGGCAGTATCTTAAAAATAAGTTACCAGAATTTATGGTACCTTCATTTTTTGTAATTCTAGAACAATTCCCCCTAACTCCTAATGGAAAAATAGATAAAAAAGCCTTACCTTTACCAGAAGTAGAGCGTGCTAATTATAAAGAACCAAGTAATGAAAATGAAAAGACGATAGCTGAAATTTGGGCCCAAATACTCAAGCTAGAAAAAGTAGGAATAGATGACAATTTTTTTAGCATTGGGGGTCATTCTCTTTTAGCTGTTGAGTTGTTTGCTCAACTCCAGAGCAGCTTCGATTGTAAATTACCCTTATCCAGTTTGTTTCAATATCCCACTGTCAGAAAGCTCTCTCAGTTGATTGACCGGCAAGATTCTTACTCTTTTTCTACTTCACTTTGTCCTATACAGACAAGCGGGGATAAACCACCTCTATTTTTCATCAATTCTATAACTCAGGCATATCTATTAGGAGAGCATATAGCCAAGGATCAGCCATTTTATTGCCTCAATATTTTTGGACTGACTGACTATTTCAAAAATAGACCCTCTTTACTACAACTTGAGAAAATTGCCAGTAAATTCATCCAGGATATGCGCTCGGTAAGTCCAGAAGGACCTTATCTGCTAATCACTTATTGCGCCGATG
>CAISPN010000080.1 GCA_903887375.1 uncultured cyanobacterium | reverse complement strand
GCTAGAGTTTTTAATATCTCTTTTTTTGATGGCTCTGGTAATCAAGTAGGCACTGGAATTTTCACTGATACAGAAAATGCAACTCCTGTCTGTTACGAGTCAAGTTTAAGTGGTAGCTGTTATTCTCCATCAACATACGGTGTTGTCCATGTTACTAATGTAGTAAATGGTCTTTCAATCGATTTGCCTAATTCTCCTTCAGGTGTTTCTGGGTTTGGTCCTCTTTGGTATGCTGATCCTTCTACTGGACAGAAGCCAGGCTCTATTTATTCGGATAGATCTGGTCCTCACGCGACTGATGGTTTTGTCTCTAAACAAAATTCAGAGATTATAAAGATTTTTATGATGGGCTTCAATCAAGCTACACCTACCCTAGCAACAGGTTCTTGGAATTACAATATACAAGATAAATACGGATCTTTCTTTTATTCTGACAGTGGCACCTTTACTGCGACCAATATTTCAGTTCCAGAACCATTAAATATTTTAGGAGCATCTATTGGGTTAGGTTTAATCCTTGGATTGAAACGAAAAATCTCTTAATTTATTTTTGAGTACTACAGGACTTGATTATCTCGTAATCTAGCTCACTTATTTTTTCTATGGGTAAAAAGCCATCAAGAGTCAGTCGATTGAGCGGGAGTTTCTTTGAGGCAACAGGCCCGTCTATATTAGTAATTGCTATCTCTTGATGGAAAACTTGACCATTATTGGGATCTACAAAAGACAACTCTAGTTCCTTGCCTTTAATTTCTCCGGTAAGGCAGTAATATTCAGCGCCTGGTCTATATACTGCACCATTAATCTGACTATCTTTGACCTTGAGAATTAGATAATCTTTGCCAATTTGGTAAGGTTTAGCGACTTCTCCATAGAGGTAGATACCATCTCTTATTGGAACTCGGTAGTCCATAGATAGTAACAGCGGTACCATAAAAGCTGAGAGTATCTGTGAGGTCAGCATTTTTAAAACCTCTCGATTTTAAGAGAATGATTGAATCTACCCCTATACTTAATCTTGAAGGGATATATTTAACTAGCCAGGTAGTCTTTGACGTTGGATTTTCTTCTTTTGAGATGCCCTATTGCCTGGTGCTCTAGTTGACGTACCCTTTCTCTGGATATATTTAATCTTTGACCAATTTTGGCTAAGGAAAGCTCCTTACCATCTTCTAATCCATAGCGCAGACAGATAACTTCTCTTTGCTGGGGAGTTAATTCTGCCAACAGGCTTTGGAGATCTTGGCGTAGCAGCTCCGAGGTGATGTGATCATCTGGGGAGATGTTCTTGTCTTCTAGCAGCTCAGAGAGCTCCGTATCTTGATTATCCCCAACGCGCACATCCAACGAAATAGGTTGACGTGAGAGGCTTAAAAACTCTCTGATTTGGGCAGGCTCAAGCTCAAGAGCGTCTGCTACTTCTAAAGGAGTGGCACTGCGACCTAATTGCTGAGAGAGCTCTCTTTGAGTCTTTTTGATCTTATTTAGCTTTTCGGTAATGTGGATAGGTAGCCTAATTGTTCTGCCTTGCTGGGCTATAGCACGGGTAATAGCCTGTCTAATCCACCAATAGGCGTAGGTTGAAAACTTGTAACCCTTGGTCGGGTCAAATTTTTCCACACCCCTTTCTAGTCCTAAGCTGCCTTCTTGAATCAAATCGAGGAATTCCATGTTGCGTTTTTGGTATTTTTTGGCAATCGCAACAACCAGTCTCAAGTTAGCCTCAATCATGCGGCGCTTGGCTCTTTCTCCCTGTTTGAGAATCTGCTCAATTTCTTTTTCGGATACTTGTAAATGAGCGGATAGATCTGCTAGACTTGCTTCGTGTCCTAATTTTTGCGATATATCAGCTTTAGTCTCTAGCAAGCCAACCATCTTCTGTACTTGTTTTCCAAAGACGATCTCTTGCTCATGGGTCAGCAGAGGAACTTTTCCAATTTCATGCAAATAAGTGCGTACCATGTCTGCTGTGAACACGGTCTGTTTAGGGGATTCGTTTAATTTAGCGGTGTTCATCTGTACGGTTCTGACTCCTTGTTTTAGTAGAAAGTCTGTGTCTTAATTGTTCCCATATCTGATGTAGATTTCTCTTTTTTTGAGAGAATCATCAAGGCACCACTTACTCAACTAACCCTATGTTAGTATAGTTATTTAGACACCATCAATTACGGAAAGGTTCACTTCTAGGTAGTGTAAACCCTATTGATGTACTTCAATTGTTATATTTTTCTTCCTTATGTAAAGCAAAAAAAGTTTTGATGGCATTTTCTTTTGCCTTCTTTATGCTTTGCGCTCCCGTATTTCAGGTGCTATCTTCAAACGTAAACAACCGACAAGAAGCTGCCAAATACCGATTACAAGGTATTGAGTATCAAAGTTCAGGTAAATTAGATTTAGCCATAAAGGCTATGGAAAAATCTGTTCAATTAGACCCTGCCAATGCCATAGGAAAGATTAATCTAGGCTGGGCTCTCCATCTGGCTAATAGAGATAAACAAGCTAAGGTTATTTTAGAGCAAGCTGTTCAAGAGCATCCCCAGAGCCTTGAGGCCCTCAATGCCCTAGGTATAGTCTATCTTGTTACAGGGGATTTATCTAAAGCTGTATTAACTCATAATAAAGCCATCGAGCTTGAGCCAAAAGATGAAATAGCTCATTACAATCTTTCTCTTGCCTATCATTTATTAGCCAAGTACGATCAAGGTATAGCAGAAGGGCTTGCTGCCTGTAGGCTTGAGCCCAATAACCCTCATCCCAAATTGGCAGTCTCTTTAAACCTATCTAGTAAAGGCGATAAGGCCAAGTCTCGGTTCTACTACCATTTAGCAATTAACTTGGATAAGCGCTATAAAAACTCAGGCTATTTGGATCAATTAAAGAGAGCTGGCTTTTCTTCCAGGCAGATTGAACAACTCAGGCGTATTCTTGGTAATTTAGATTTGACATGAATCTTAAGATATATTGCGACATTTGAGGTATACTTAAATTTACGGATCTAATTTTGTGAAAGATTGCCAATAATATAGCCACTTTATTAAAATTTGTTGAATTATTTTTAGGAGTGATTTAAATTTATGCTACAGCTAGCCGAGCTTGATTTTAGCAGTGAGACCTATAAAGATGCCTACAGTCGTATAAATGCCATAGTTATTGAGGGTGAAGATGAAGCCTATGGCAATTATCTTCAGATTTCAGAACTACTGCCAGAGATGACTGAAGAGCTCACTCGCTTGGCTAAGATGGAAAACAGGCACAAAAAAGGGTTTGTCTCCTGTGGCAATAATCTGCAAGTAACTCCAGATATGGAATATGCCAAGAAGTTTTTTGGCGATTTACATGGTAATTTTCAAAAGGCTAAAGCTGAAGGTAAAATAGTTACCTGTTTGTTGATCCAGGCTTTAATTATTGAGGCTTTTGCTATTGCTGCTTACAATATCTATATTCCAGTTGCTGATCCTTTTGCCAAAAAGATCACCGAAGGGGTAGTAAAAGATGAGTATACTCATTTGAATTTTGGAGAAGTCTGGTTAAATCAAAATTTTGAACAGTCCAAAGTGGAATTAGAACAAGCCAACCAAGAAAATCTCCCCATTGTTTGGAGAATGCTCAATGAAGTTGAAAATGATGCTAAGGCTTTAGGAATGGAGAAAGAAGCCTTGGTTGAAGACTTCATGATTAGCTATGGAGAAGCTTTAAATAATATAGGTTTTTCAACCCGCGATATCATGCGTATGACAGCTCACGGTCTAAAACTCTCCTGATTTTCCTCCTAGTCCTTTCCATAATCACAATTTATCTTTAATGTTTGGTTTAATTGGTCATCTTTCAAGTCTAGAACATGCTCAATCTGTTGCTGAAACCCTTGGCTATGCTGAATTTTCTAATCAAGGCCTAGATTTTTGGTGCTCAGCGCCACCTCAGCTAGTAGACAGTTTTCATGTCACAAGCATCACTGGTCAAGTAATTGAGGGCAGGTATATAGAATCTTGTTTTCTGCCTGAAATGTTGATCAATCGAAGGATTAAATCAGCAATTCGCAAAGTACTCAATGCCATGGCCTTAGCCCAGAAAAGTGATCTCAATATCACTGCTCTAGGTGGTTTTTCTTCAGTGATTTTTGAAGAGTTTAATCTCAAAGATAACAATCAAGTTCGTAATGTTGAGTTGGATTTTAATCGTTTTACTACAGGCAATACTCATACAGCCTATATTATCTGTCGGCAAATTGAACAAGTCAGCGCTCAACTAGGTATCGATCTTGCTAGCAGTACAGTTGCCGTTTGTGGGGCAACTGGAGATATTGGCAGCGCTGTATGTCGTTGGCTGGAGAAGAAAAATGATGTTAAAGAATTGCTCCTTGTTGCCCGCAACCGAGAAAGATTAGATAACTTACAAGCTGAATTAGGACGTGGGAAGATCCTTTCTTTAGAGGAAGCTTTGCCAGAGGCTGATGTCATTGTTTGGGTAACTAGTATGCCTAAAGGTGTTGAAATTTCCCTAGAGACCCTCAAAAAGCCCTGTCTGATTATTGATGGAGGCTATCCTAAAAATCTTGATAGTAAATTTAATCACAGTGATATTTATGTTTTAAAAGGTGGTGTGGTAGAGCATTCTCTTGATATTGACTGGAAGATTATGGATATTGTTAGCATGGATATTCCATCGCGCCAGATGTTTGCTTGTTTTGCTGAAGCAATCTTGCTCGAATTTGAACAATGGCATACTAATTTTTCTTGGGGACGTAATCTAATCACGGTAGATAAAATGCAGCTAATTGGAGAAGCTTCAATCAAGCATGGCTTTAGTCCTTTAGTTAGTTTTTAGTTAATTGTTCATGTATTCCAAGAGCT
Source organism: uncultured cyanobacterium (assembly GCA_903887375.1). Taxonomy (GTDB): domain Bacteria; phylum Cyanobacteriota; class Cyanobacteriia; order Cyanobacteriales; family Microcystaceae; genus CAISPN01. The sequence continues at coordinate 7,915 of CAISPN010000080.1, read as the reverse complement.
TACAACTGTATTTAAAACAATCGTAACTACTGTTGAGTAAAAAACAAAAGATGTCATGCCGTGAAACAGAACGAGCATACGCATTTCTGTTCTATTAACAGTTACATCGCTGACTGAATAGTTTAAAGCTATGGTAAAGGCTAAGTAGCAAAAATCCATGTAGCAGGGATGTTCGCATTCTGCAAAAATAAATCCTGTTCGTACTCCTTTAGCAAAGGGAATACCTCTTCTATCTTTTTCATCATAATAAAGCCGAGAATAATGAAGTCCAAAGGCCATATTTAAGGTCATCCATGATACCACTACTGCTGCTACAGATAAACTCAATACCAGTCCTACTCTGCCAGCGTGTGTTTGCTTGACTGAGTTGAGTAAAATCCCTACTGCTAGATTAGTAAGAAAAGTTATAGCTGCAATTACAAATAGTAATAAAGTAGGACTTGCTTTGGCTGATAAAGATCTACTTCTAGTTGCTAGACCATCAGTGCTAACAACTATTATTAGTACGCTAAGCAAATGAGTAATACCGGCAATTAACCAAGAGAGCAGCAAACGAATTTCCCAACCTAATTCAGGTCCCAACAGATGATAAACTATAAATCCAATACCAGAAATTATAAAAATTTTCTTTAAATCGCCAAGATTCCAGAAATAACGGAAGATTGCTTTTTTTAGTTTCATATCCTCTGGCAAAATAAGATTTTTTTCTGTATGATTCGTAATCGCCTTTTACAAATTGCTTTGGGTGTCTTGCTAGGGAGTTTGTTTATGGTTGGTACTATAAGTACTTTAGGTTATCTACTCTGGAGTAGATTTACAATTTCTCCAGCTAGGCCTACCTTCGCTGAGGAAAATAAGCCTAGAATAACACCAACTCCTATTGCCAAATCTAGCAGCGAGCCTTCTCCAACTCCAGTGCCTACCAAGACTGCTGAAGATCTACCAAAAGGAAGCTATAAAGCCACGGTTATTAGACCTAACGGGGTATCTTTACGCTCAGGACCTAGCCGTAAGAATGACCGGCTTGGTGGGGTTGGCTATAACGAAAACGTCGTGGTTTTAGAAAAAAGTCAAGATGGAGAGTGGTCAAAAATCCGCTCCAGCGCAAGTGGAGCGGAAGGCTGGGTTAGATCTGGTAACCTAAGCCAGCAGTGAGATTAACCTTTTTCAATGATCAATGGCTCTACAGACCATATCTCCTGACAATATTCTCTGATAGTCCTATCAGAGGAGAATTTACCCATTCGAATGGAATTGAGAATAGACATTTGCGTCCATTTCTGCTGATCTTGATAGGCCTTGCTGACTCTTTGTTGACACTCAATATAAGCAGCATAGTCTGCTAGCAACATATAGGGATCACTTTCTAATAGAGAACTGACAATTGGCTTGAACAAGTCAGGCTCATTTTGGCTGAAGTAACCACTGTCTATACGGTCAATCACAGCTTTGAGTTCTAGATTATTGGTATAGAGATCTCTTGGGCAATAGCCATTGCTCTTCATTTCGTAGACCTGCTCAGCGGTCAAGCCAAAGAGGAAGAAATTCTCAGCTCCGGCTTCTTCTCTGATTTCTATATTTGCACCATCTAAAGTACCAATTGTCAGGGCGCCGTTCATGGCAAATTTCATATTGCCTGTTCCAGAAGCCTCTTTCCCTGCTGTGGAGATCTGCTCAGACAGGTCGGCAGCTGGATAGATCTTCTGTCCGAGAGAAACATTGAAGTTAGGTAAAAAAACCACTTTCAATCTGTTGCGAACATCAGGATCTCTATTGACTACTTCTGCAACAGAGTTAATTAATTTGATGATCAGTTTGGCCATAAAATAGCCTGGGGCAGACTTACCTCCAAAAATGAAGGTTCTTGGTACGACCTCTATATTAGGGTTTTCTTTAATTTGGTTATAAAGACCAATTATATGGAGTACCGAAAGATGCTGCCTCTTATATTCATGTATGCGCTTAACTAGAACATCAAAGATCGAATTGGGGTCAACTTCAATATTTTTTGTCTTGAAGATATGGGCTGCCAGGTGAGATTTATTACTTTGTTTGATCTCTCTCCAGCGCTGACAAAACTGTGGATCTTGAATAAATGGCTCAAGTTTGCGCATTTCATCAAGATTTTTGAGCCAGTTTGAACCAATTTTTTCGGTGATCAACTCTGAAAGCTCAGGATTACTAAGGAGTATCCAGCGCCTTGGGGTAACCCCATTGGTTTTATTGAAGAATTTTTCAGGCCAAATTTGAGCAAAGTCACGCAGAGTATCACTTTTTAATAGTTTAGTATGTAGCGCGGCAACACCGTTGATGGCATGACTTCCCACACAGGCAAGATGGGCCATTCGTATTTGCTTCTCATGCCCCTCTTGGATTAAAGAGAGATGTATGAGTCTTTCTTCATCATTGGGAAACCAGAGTTTTACATCTTGTAAAAAGCGGAAGTTAATTTCATAAATAATTTCAAGGTGGCGAGGGAGTAACTTACCAAGTAAACTGACTGGCCAACGCTCTAGGGCTTCAGGTAACAATGTGTGGTTAGTATAGCTAAAGGTTTTTTGAGTAATGCTCCAGGCACTATCCCAATGATAACCATGCTTATCAACCAACTGATGCATCATTTCAGCAATACCAATGGCTGGATGAGTATCATTGAGCTGAATGGCAAAATGATCTGCCAAGTTGTTGAGAGTAGGGTAATTGCGGAAGTGAATCCGGAGAATATCTTGAATTGAAGCTGAAACAAAAAAGTACTGCTGTGCTAGGCGCAATTCTCTACCTGCTGGGGTATTATCATTGGGATAGAGAACCTTGGAAATAGTCTCAGCATTCATTTTCTCCTCTACTGAGCGGTCATAATTGCCTGCATTGAAAGCATCAAAGTTAAAAGATTCACTAGCCTCTGCTTTCCACAGTCTCAATGGATTTGCTGAGTAGGTCTGATAGCCGGGGACTGGAGTGTCATATGGTACAGCCTTAACAGTGCGTTCAGGAATCCAGACTGATTTAGCATGACCTTTTTCGTCATTATAGACTTCAGTATGTCCACCTAATTTAACTTCTACAGCATCTTCCGGGCGGGGCAATTCCCAAGGGTTGCCAAGTTTGAGCCAGTTATCAGGTATTTCTACTTGCCAGCCATCGCGGATAGTTTGAAAAAAGATGCCATATTCGTAACGAATGCCATATCCTATAGCAGGTATTTCTAAAGATGCCAAAGAATCAAGGAAACAGGCTGCTAGTCTTCCCAGACCACCATTGCCTAAGCCTGGATCTGGTTCTTGTTCAATAATTTCATCTAGATTGATACCCAACTCTTCCAGGACTTCCTGTATTCTTTGGTAGATGCCCAAGTTGAGAAGGTTGTTGCCCAAATGCCGTCCCATGAGAAACTCTGCCGAAAGATAACAGACCATCTTCGATTTTTTCTCTTTGTAGGTGTTGGTTGTTTTGAGAAATCTATCTAGGATACGATCTCTTACGGTGTAGGCCAAAGCTACATAGTAGTCATGCGGGGTTGCTCTTGATTGATCCACGCCTTGAACGTAGAATAGGTTATCTAGAAAGGCTCTTTTGAGGGTCTCGTGGCTTATGCCTATGCGATCATCTTCAATCGTTACAGGACATTGCTCTATATCAACTTCTAAGCGATTTCTTGTTTCCATCTTTCAATTATCCTTTCTCAATTGTCGGGGATTATTTATTGTGGCTGCCAACTATCTTTACTTTTAGCTCGCTAAACTTTGTCCAAATCCTAGCATTTATATTGCTCTTGAGCACATAAATCATCAGCTTTTATTAATTTTCCTTACCTTTAATCATCAAGATGCCCACAATCAAGGATTTAGGAGAAAAAAAATTACTCCAATGGTTACAGACTTTTTGCCAAGCAGATAGCGTTGGAGATGATGCTGCCTTAGTTCATCTAGATCCATTTCAAGATCTGGTAATTACCACAGATGTCTTGGTAGATGGAGTGCATTTTAGTGAGCAAACTACAGGACCATTTGAAGTTGGCTATAGATCTGCTGGCGCTAATCTTTCTGATTTAGCTGCTATGGGGGCTACTCCTTTGGGCTTGACTGTTGGGCTTTCTCTGCCACCAGAGTTGCCGCTAGATTGGCTAGAAAAGCTCTATCAAGGAATTAATGCTTTAAATACTCCCATTATTGGAGGAGATCTCACCCGCTCAAGCGTAATCACGATTGGGATCACTGCTATAGGACAAGTCCTGCCCTCTAGGGTGATCAAAAGATCCAATGCTAAAGTAGGAGATCTCATTGTTGTTACTGGCTGGCATGGTCTTTCGCGTGGGGGTTTGGAGTTGCTTTTAAAGCCGGCTTTATCTAAGAGATTAGATCCTGATGTTGTGAAAAGCTTGATTGATGCCCATCAAAGGCCGCGACCTCGTTTAGATGTTATCGATGTGCTTTGGAGCATACCGCAATTGGATAGAGTAGCTGGTATGGATAGCAGTGATGGGCTGGCAGATGCAATAGTGCAGATTTGCAACTCTAGTAAAGTAGGCGCCCAAATTGATTCTCTTGCTTGTCCAGCTCAATTGCAAGGTTGGCTAAGTCAAAAAGATGCTTTAGATTGGATTCTCTATGGTGGTGAAGATTTTGAATTAGTCCTTACCATGGCTAAACCTTTTGCTGAAAAATTAGTATCTCAATTGGGACCTCCTGCGGCTATCATTGGGCAAATAACCCAAAATCAAGAAATTTATCTAGTAGGTGATAATTCTTCTTTGGATCTTTGCAAAGGGTTTCAACATTTTTAAGGATATAAATTCTATGACTATTGAATGGCAATCGAGCGCCAACTATCAAGATATCCTCTATTTCAAAGCAGAGGGAATTGCCAAGATAGCAATAAATAGACCACATAAGCGCAATTCTTTTAGACCCGAGACCGTATTTGAACTGTACTCGGCTTTTTCAGATGCCAGGGAAGATCCAACTATAGGTGTGATTTTATTTACTGGAGTCGGTCCTCATACCGATGGAAAGTATGCCTTCTGTGCTGGGGGGGATCAAAGTGTTAGGGGTAAGGCGGGTTATCTAGATGGATCTGGTACTCCCAGATTGAACGTACTGGATTTGCAACGACTTATTCGTTCTATCCCTAAAGTCGTAATTGCTCTAGTTGCTGGATATGCTATTGGTGGTGGGCATGTTTTGCATCTTCTCTGTGATTTAACTATAGCTGCAGAGAATGCGGTTTTTGGTCAAACTGGACCCAAGGTAGGGAGCTTTGATGGTGGTTTTGGCGCTAGTTATTTAGCTAGGATTGTGGGCCAAAAAAAAGCCAGAGAAATTTGGTTTCTTTGTCGTCAGTACGATGCTCAACAAGCATTGTCCATGGGGTTGGTTAATAGCGTTGTTGCTATAGAGGATTTAGAGTCAGAAGGGATTAAATGGGCTAAAGAAATTCTGCAAAAAAGCCCCTTAGCTATCCGCTGTCTTAAAGCTTCTTTTAATGCTGATTGTGATGGTCAGGTAGGGCTTCAGGAACTAGCTGGTAATGCTACTTTACTCTACTACATGAGCGAGGAAGGAACTGAGGGGAAAGAGGCATTTTTGCAAAAGAGAGAACCAGATTTTAGTCAATATCCCTGGCTGCCCTAGATCAAAGATCTACCAAGGAGGATCGCTGTAGGTGAATATTTTAATTTCTCCTTTATTGTTAATAGGTATTGAACTAATACAGCTACATACGGATGAGCCATCCTCCAGTTCCACTTCACAGGCATGACAAGAGCCCAACAAGCAGCCTGTCGGTATAAAAACACCGGCTCTTTTAGCTGCTTCTAAAATAGACTCTCCTATTTGCGCTTCTATCCAAATATCCTCAGGTAAAAAATTAATGTTCATGCATTTTCTTTGAAATTTGTTAAGCTGCTCTTTTGCTTATTTGTTTATTTGAGGGTATAGATATTAATTTGGTTTTGTTCAGAACAATTATCATGTCCTTAAGATTTTATTAAAATTTATAGAATATTTGAAGTCACTCTGCTAAATTTGTGGAAGTTATTATAGGAATAGTTAAGAAATGACTAAACGTAACAAATCTTTAACTGCAGCAATATTTTTTGTATTTACCCTTGTCCCTTTCAAGTCAGCTTTAGCCGAGAGCCAGACCAAAGATGCTTTCCCTGCCCTTTCTGCTGGCTCTCAGGTGAAAATTGATGGCTCTAACAGTCTCAAGGTAGTTAATGAAAGCCTTAAAAAACCGTTTGAACAGCATTATCAAGGTAGCCAAGTAATTTTATCAGATGCAGGAACCGATGCTGCTCTTAAGGATTTAGTCGATGGAAAAGTAGATATAGCTGGTATTGGTCGTCCCTTAACAGCAGAAGAAAAAGCTAAGGGCTTGAAAGAGGTGGTAATCTCTAGAGCCAAGATTGCTATCATCACTGATGCATCTAACCCTTATAAGGGAGATATGCCTCTGGATAAATTTGCCAGTATTTTTAAAGGGGATGTTAAGAACTGGTCCAAAACAGGCGGGGTTTCTGCTCCTATCACTGTAGTAGATAGACCTGCAAATAGTGATACTAGAAACGCTTTTAAAATCTATCCAGTTTTCAAAGGCGATCTTAAAACTGGATCTAATGCCGTTACTGTTGCTAGTGATAAAACCGACGATGTAGTTAAAAAACTAGGTAAAAATGGTATTGGCTACGCATTGATCGACCAGGTCAAAGATAGGAAAGATGTAAAGATTCTTTCTATGCATAATGTTCTACCTAGTGATCCTCGTTATCCTTTTTCCCAACCTCTTTATTATATATACAAAGGACCTAATCCCAACCCAGCGGTTAAGGCTTTCCTTTGCTATGCTAATACCTCAACCTATGCTACTGAAAGTAGTAACCATATCATAGTAGCCAAGGAATTTTGTGATGAAGAAGTTGTTGCTGCAGCCTCACCTACCCCTTCGGCAGTAGCAGTTCCTGAAACTAAACATGATTTTCCTTGGTGGCTACTGTTGTTTGCTCCTTTATTGGCCTTACCTTTCCTATTGGGTAAGAAAACTGAAGAGCCAGTAGTTGCTCCAGTTCCAGTGCGCAGAAGCAGAATGGTTTTGACCCCTCGTGATTGCAAAGATGCCTATGCCTATTGGGAAATTCCCAATGAGCGTAAAGAAGAGCTTCGTGCCAGAGGCGGAGAAAAGTTGGTGATCCGTCTTTATGATGTTACAGATAATCCAGCTTCTACTGCTTATCAAACTATTGAAGTTACTTCCAATAACCCCGATCTTCATATACCTATTGCTCGTGACAACCGAGATTACAAAGCCGAGATAGGCTATTTGACTAATGATAACAATTGGTTACCTATTGCAGAATCAGCTCCAGTAAGGGTTCCAGCATGTGTACCTCCAGTTGTAAGTAATCCCGTCCAGACCGCCGGTTATGTGAGTGCCTCTGGTGTGGCAGCCGCTGCCGCAGTAGCAGCTACTACTATCAAGAAAAAAGAAGAACCAAGTCGTATAGTTCTAGTACCGCGTAGTTCTGAATCTGCCTATGCTTATTGGGAAGTGCCTGAATCACTTAAAGCATCTCTGCGCAATGAAGGTGGAAAGCATCTTACTTTGAAGATTCATGATTCTACTGATCTCAATTTAGATCATCAAACTCCTCATGCTACCCAAGAATATGATGTATCTGAGGTTGATCAAGATAAACATGTTCCCATATTGCGTAGTGATCGTGACTATATAGCTGAGCTTGGTTACAAAACTGATAATGGTCGTTGGTTGTCTCTTGCGAGATCTCTGCATGTGCGTGTTCCAAGCACTCTTGTAACTCCTCCATTGGATCAGATTGATACTACTACTACAGCATCCAAGCGTAAAAGAAATGTCGCAGAAAAAGCTAGTGGAGTAGTTGAAGGTCTTAAAGATAAAG
>CAISPN010000079.1 GCA_903887375.1 uncultured cyanobacterium | reverse complement strand
GTTCATCGCGCATTTATCAATGTAATATCTTTTCCTTGGACTGTCAACCCCTTTTTCTATCTTTTTTTCCTTCTCTCTCACCCCAATCCCCTCAAACCCTTTCTCCGCACTCTCTTTGGGTTTTGAAAAATTTTTAAATATCACTCTTTTTATTAGATATGTTGCCTACTTGGAAGATACTCGATCCTCTGATTGATAGTTGGTTACTAGAGGATATTGGCAGAGGTGACCACACTACTGCTGCTTTGCTCTATGGGCAAATAAATCCCGTGGTTAAAGCGCAATGGATTGCCAAAGAAGATGGTGTGGTTGTAGGACTACCTATTGCAGAAAGAGTTTTTCAAAGTATTAATAGTGATCAATTCAGGTTTCAAGCTCTGGTTAAAGAAGGTCAGCATTGTCACTCGGGTCAAGTGATAGTCGAAATAAAGGGGCATTTAGATACTTTGCTGACTGGAGAAAGGGTAGCTCTCAATATAGTGATGCGTCTTAGCGGCATTGCCAGTGCCACTCAAAAGTATGCCCAAAAGATTGCTGATCTGCCAACTTATTTGGTCGATACCCGTAAAACCACTCCAGGTCTGAGAATTCTAGAAAAATATGCCAGTAGACTAGGTGGAGCGAGAAATCATCGTATGGGGCTAGATGATGCCCTTATGCTCAAGGATAATCATATAAAGGTTTTTGGAGGAATCAACTCGGCCGTTGCCCAATGTAGTTTACTAAAGCCCTATCCACTCAATTTAGAAGTAGAGACCAGTAATCTAGAGGAGGTGCAAGAGGCTCTCTCTAGTGGAGTAGGAATTATTATGCTGGATAATATGAATATGCAGATGATAAGTGAGGCTGTTACGATAATCCGCAATTGGGATCCAAAAACCAAAATAGAAGCCTCTGGTAATATCACTTTAGAAACAATAAGATCTGTTGCTTTAACAGGAGTAGACTATATTTCTACTAGCGCGCCGATTACTCGCTCAACTTGGTTAGATATCAGCATGAAAATGATATGATCTATAATTGTGCCATTTTAAGTTAAGCAAGGAGAGAAAGAGCAAATGACCCAAAGAACACTAGGGGGAACTAAGCGCAAACAGAAAAAAACATCTGGCTTTCGCGCTAGGATGAGGACCAAAAACGGACAAAAAGTTCTCAAGGCAAGACGCAGAAGAGGAAGACACCAGTTGTCTCTTTAAGCATGTGGGATTACCGCAGGAGAATCGACTCAAACATAGACAAGATTTTCAGCTTGTCTATGCTCAAGGCTCTCAGCATCGGACGATTCATCTAATATTGAGATCTAGAAAATCTAATATTCTTAATGATTGTTCTCCCCGCATTGGTATTGTCATTAGTCAAAAAGTCAGCAAAAAGGCAGTAATTAGAAATCGTATTAAGCGGCAAATTAGATCTATTGTGCGCCCGTGGTTGAAAGAAATAGCCAACAATTGGCAGTTGGTTATTATCGTTCGTCCTCAAGCTATAGAGTGCAAATATGAACATTTTTTGCGAGAATTAAAGGAACTATTTGAACAAGTTGGGTTAGTCAATGGGAATTAAAGAGACAACCTTTTATGAAGGTGGTCCTCATATTGGGGATTTGATTGTTAATGTGTTGCTCGGCTTTACCGTAATTTGTCTGCCACTAACTGTAGGATCTTTAGTCAGAGCGATCTGGCTGAGATATCGTATTACGGATCGTCGTATTTCGGTTACTGGCGGTTGGATGGGTAAAGACCGTACTGACATTATCTATAGTGAAATTGTTAAGATAGTCAAGATGCCTAGAGGGATAGGACTTTGGGGAGACGTAGTAGTCACTCTCAAGGATAAAAGCCGCCTGGAATTACGATCCCTTCCTCGATTTCGGGAAATTTCCGACTATATTGCTGAAAGAGCATCTGACAAAACAGGCAGACCTATAGAAGCAATTACTAGTAATTAATAACTTAAAGCAAACCAATAAAAAGAATGGATTTCGGTGTAGGATTTATTTCCACTAATGTAATGTTGCCGATCCTAGATTTTTTCTACGGGATCGTTCACAGCTATGGATTCGCAATCATCGCCCTTACCCTTGTAGTTCGTTTTGCTGTCTATCCTTTGAGTGCTGGACAAATTCGCAACATGAGAAAAATGCGGATAGTGCAACCACTGATGAAGGAGAGGCAAGAAGAAATTCAAAAACGATACAAAAATGATCCGACTAAACAGCAGGAGGAAATGTCCAAACTGATGCAAGAATTTGGCAATCCTCTGGCAGGATGTTTGCCTTTAGTGCTACAGATGCCGATTCTTTTTGCTCTTTTTGCTACATTGAGGGGCTCACCTTTTGCAGATATTAATTATCCTGTAGATCTCAAGATTTTGCCCAAAGAACAAATTGAAGTAGTTCAACCGCAAAGTTATCTGAGTAAGCCTCAGAATATATATGTTACAGAGGGGACCCATTATCCAATTTCTTCTTTATTACCCAGTGGAAATAACCTAAAAGTAGGTCAGAAAACCAAATTGGAATTCCAGACTACTGAAGGTAAATCTTTGCAACAGCTTGCCCAAGAAAATCCTGAAAGTAATTTAAAACCTACTCTCAAGGCTACCAAAGGGGCTGAGCGGGTCAAAATTAACGATGATGGAACCATTGAGGCTCTTTCTCCAGGGGATGTCACTGTTCAAGGTACCATTCCTGGATTAGCTTCTAACTCAGGGTTTCTATTTATTAAGGCTCTAGGTCAAGTAGGGGTGACTTCAGCTGATGGAAAAATCAACTGGGATATCCTAGCTATGATCGTCTTTTTTGGTCTGAGTCTCTATGTCAACCAGGAACTTTCGGGTTCTTCTGGTCCTAAGAAAAATGATGGCGCAGCTGATCAGCAGCAGACGATTAATAAATTAACACCCATTATTTTTTCTGGGATGTTCCTATTTTTCCCACTGCCTGCTGGGGTTTTGATGTACATAACAGTAGCTAACGTTTTTCAGACTCTTCAAACTTTCCTTTTGATGAGAGAGCCTTTGCCAGAAAATTTGCAAAAATTGGTAGAAGATCAAGGTAAACTCGAAAGCACTAAAGAAGAAATCCCCTTTGAGAAACGCTCTGCCAAGAAAAAGGAAAAAACTAACAATCCCTAATCACAATCGTCATGAGTAGTCAACAAATTGAAAAAGGGAAGCAGTGGTTAGAGCAAGTTCTTACTTTGATGGGTCTAGAAACTTTGGTTTCTACCCAAACAAATCCACTATACGGAGCTAAAGCAGATGAAAGTTGGTTGGTTATAGAAGGAGAAAGTTTGAGTGTTGATCAGAAAAATCTGCTTTTAGGAAATAAGGGAGAAGGCATTGAATCTATCCAGTATTTAATGAACTCCCTGATTAATCTCAAGGTTGCTCCTGATGAGCAAGAAGCCTTCACTATTGAATTGGATGGTTATCGTTTAAATCGTCAAGCCCAGTTAATTGAATTAGCCCAATCATTGGTTGAAAAAGTCCGCTCAGAAGGCACTGAGGTGGAAATTGAAGATCTTTCCTCGGCGGAAAGAAAACAGATCCATACTCTACTAGAAGGAAATGCTGACATTATTACTGAAAGCAGAGGACAAGAGCCTGATCGTAGATTAGTGATCCGTCTGCGCTGAGAATGTTTCAATAATTTTAGGTCTTAAGTCTACCCACTTTAGGTAGACTTTTTTTTAGAGACAGCCCCTCGCTTGGCAAATTGCAAGCTAAGCTAGAAGGAAGATTCTCAGGCTCATCTTGGAGAGTAACTTTAATGGGGAATATTAACTCCATTCTGCAGATAATCACTCAGCTATCTGAGGCAGAGGTAGAGTTACAAAGAATTAATCAACAGCATCCCAATCCAGCTCAGCTCAAAGATAAAGCAAGCAAAGTAAGAGAAATTCTTACTGATGTTTTACTCAGGGGGGATGATTCTCTCTTGGAATATTCCCCTAATTTGCAGGTAAGTGGTTCTCAATTTGATGCAGCTTACCAACAAATTAGCCAAGAATTTCTCAAAACCGTTCGAGCCACTATTGAAAATTTAACCAAATTCTATCAACTAAAGATTCCTAAATCTTGGGTACATTTTGCTGAAGAACAGGTGATTATTGGCAAAAGATATACACCTTTAAAAAGAATAGGAATTCACATTGATAAAGAGACAAAAAAAACATTGACAATGCTCTTGATGACTCTAGTTTGCGCTAATGTTGCTCAGGTGGATGAGAAAGTTCTTTTTCTTTCGCCTGCTATAGATGAGCGCTCAATAGCTAGACTTTTAGTAGCAGCGCAAGAAGCAGGCGTGAGCGAAGTCTATCGCCTTGAACCAATTCAATCTCTAGCAGCAATGGCTTATGGAACTCCAATAATTAGTAAAGTTGATCTTATTATGACATCAGGAGATCTTGAATTGACTCTAGCTCAACAGATGATCTCAGGTCAGGTCAGAATAGAATCCTATTTCAATCAAGCCAATTTGATGATCTTTGCCGATGGAAAAGCAGATCCTCTACACCTTGCTCTAGATAGCCTTTTTCAACTAGAGGATGATTCCAAGGTAATTTTTATTTCACAATCTTTAGAGCTAGCTCATTCTATTGCTGCAGAAGTTACCAAAAGATTGCAAGATGATATTTATTTGGCAAAAACACTAGTCTATAGGGGCCAAGCCATTCCCATTATTGTAGTTGATTCACTGGATATAGCTATAAAGCTAATCAATGAATTTGCTCCGCAGTCTCTTCAATTAGCCATCAAAGATCCTTGGAGTATTCTCAACAAGATCGACAATGCTGGAACTATCTTTATGGGCTATAACACTCCTCAAATAGTTGGAGATTATTTTGGTGGTTCAGCTATTAATTTATTGGGTACTGGCGTTGCCCGCTACGCTTCTGCTTTGAGCGTAGAAACTTTTCTCAAGCAAAGCAACGTCATCGAGTACTCTACTAAAGCCCTGAAAAAGCTAGTTCCCAGCTTGGAAATTCTTTCCCAAACTGGTGAATTAACAGGAGAAATAGACAGTATCAGGGCTAGATTAGAAGGGCATGAGAAAGAACTTTGAACTACAGTTTTATTAGTTCGTTAGTTGTCAAATCTAGCCGCAAAGGTTCCTTGATATAGCGTTTTTCAGTTGTCCCATTTGATTCATAGTAGCGATCAATGTCATAGAATTTGGAATCACCTGTAAAAGTACCAATGTCATAGATCTGAAACTTTTTAGAGAAATTCTGAACTTCCTGACAAATCTGGATATTGTAGAGCTTACTGTAACGGGTATGGGTTTTTGCCGGTGAGGGTAAGGGATAATTTTCCTCACTTTCAGGTCTACCCGGTGCTAGCAAAATAGCTAAAAACTTATCATTAGGGGAAAAAGCAAATTCAGCAATACCCACATTAGGACTATCCAAGGGAATTTCGCAGGTCTGGGCAAAGGCAGGATAGCTATAGATCGAAATTGTTTTTGTATCATCATCATAGGTGAGCAAGCTCTCTTCATTATGGGAGATACCATAGACCCTCTCAGGAAAACGTCTGACAATTCTTTTTGATGCCAAATCCCAAAAGACGGTCTGATTGCTTTGGGATGCTGCAATAACCTGGTGGCTGTTCAAGAAAAATAAATCTCTAACTACTAATCCCTTTTGCAATTGGAAGGTGCGGACTACTCTGCCAGAGCCTCTAGTTTTAACGATAACCTCGCCATTTTTGGTGCCAACAAGCTGATAACCTTTGTAATCTAAAGTCGGTTGATCCCAAAGAGGTCTGGGAAGAGCAGATACTACTCCAGTAGCAGCTAATCCCATAAACAGAGTCGTTAACAGTTTTACTGTAAAGTTTTTCATTGTATTTTCTTAGCTATTGTACTTGTGCCAACATTTTTTTAAGTGAATCTCTCCAATAGGGGGGATAACTCCCCAAACAATCTGTTAGTTTTTGATTGGAAAGTACAGAATAGGCGGGTCGCTTAGCAGGTGTAGGATACTGATCTGTGTTAATCGGAATTACCTGTTGTAATTTTAGGGGAATACCTAATTTGCCAGCTTCTTCAAAAATATTCATAGCGAAATCATACCAACTGATCGAACCACTATTAGTAAAATGATAGATCCCTGTAGGAACCTTCTCTATGTTTTTTATTATTTCGGTGATTCTTATAGCAATATCAAAAGACCAAGTAGGTGATCCAATTTGATCGGATACTATTTTAAGTATTTCTCTTTCTTGTCCCAGGCGCAACATGGTTTTAACAAAATTGCCCTTGCCTTGTAATCCATAAACCCATGCTGTTCGTAGGATAATATGGCTTCCTCCAGCTTTTTTGATGAACTCCTCGCCATCTCTTTTGCTTAGTCCATATACACCTAGTGGATCGCTAAGATCGCTTTCTAGGTAAGGAGTATTTTTCTGTCCATTAAAGACATAATCAGTTGAGATATGGAGCAAGGTTGCACCAATTCGCTCAGATGACTGTGCCATAATAGCGGGCGCTTGGGCATTGATTTGCCTGGCTAGTTCTGGTTCACTTTCAGCTTTATCAACCGCCGTATAAGCAGCAGCATTGACTACGAAATTCGGTTTAATTGTTTCGATCACTCTAGCAATAGTCTCAGATTGACTTAGATCTAGTTGTGCCCGAGAGAGGGAAATGACCTCTCCAACTTCAGGTAATGTTTTTTCAAGTTCCTGACCAACTTGTCCTTGTGAACCAATTAGCAATATCTTCGGCATCATTATCTGGCCATCTTAACAAAACGGAATAATTGATTGTAAGGCTATCATAAATTTAGCCAATTTCCTCTCTTTATAAATTTGTCAAAATACGATATATTGATAGGATTAATGATGTTCAGGAATGTTTTATGAGAAAACAAGGATTACAGAGTGCCTTTTTGGTGACTAGTTTGGCTGCTATTGTCACTATTCCAGTTTATGCAGCAGTTCAACAGGCATCCAAACCCAATGCCAATAATCAATTAATTGCCCAGAGCGCTCCTGCTCAAATTACCTTGGTATCCTACGCGGTTACTAAAGAGGCTTACAGCAAGTTAATTCCCAAATTTGTAGCTAAATGGAAGAAAGAAAAGGGTCAAGATATCACAATTAAAACTAGTTATGGTGGATCAGGAACCCAAACCCGCGCGGTGATTGATGGCTTAGAAGCCGATGTAGTAGCTCTTGCTTTAGGACTTGATGTTAGCAAGATAGAAAAAGCAGGCCTTATCAAGCCAGGTTGGCAAAAAAGAAGCCCTAACAATGCCATTGTTACTCATTCTGTAGTGGCATTTGAAACCCGAAAAGGAAATCCTAAAAAAATCAAAAGTTGGAATGATCTGACCAAACCAGGAGTGCAAGTGATCACTGGTAATCCTAAAACCTCTGGTGGTGCCCGCTGGAATTTCCTTGGTATTTGGGGATCGGTTGCCCAAAATGGAGGTAACGAAGCTAAGGCAGTTGATTTTGTGAGCAAGGTTTACAAAAATGTGCCTTTTTTACCTAAAGATGCTCGTGAAGCTAGCAATGCCTTTTATCAAAAAAACCAAGGTGATGTTTTGCTAAATTACGAAAATGAAGTAATTCTAGCGGCCCAAAAAGGTGAAACTAGTCCAGATTATATTGTCCCTGCCACCAATATTTCTATTGATGCTCCTGTTGCCGTGGTAGATAAAGTGGTTGATAAGCACAAAACAAGAGCTATAGCCGAGGCTTTTGTTAAGTATTTATTTACTAATGAGGCTCAAGAGATTTTTGCCCAAACTGGTTTTCGTCCTGTTAGTCAGGTCGTAGCCAAACAGTATGAGAAAAAATTCCCTAAAGTCACCAAACTCTACACAGTAAGTAATTTTGGTGGCTGGGATGCTGCGCAGAAGAAATTTTTTGATGATGGTGCTATTTTCGATCAGATTTTCAGTAAGTCTCGTTAGAAGCAGAAACAATAGTTATGGGGTTTAAAGGAATCAGCCTGGTTAAATCCCCTAAAGAGACTGAGCGGGAAATTTGCATCTGTATAAGGTCATATTGCCAGCGCTGTTGTTTTAACCAGGTAAGAGCCTCATAGGTGTGCTCTAAGGTGGCCAAGGCTAAAACCAATCGGCCACCTCTTGAGAGTCTTGATTGAATGTGGTTCAATATTTCTTCTAATTTGCCACCACTACCACCAATAAATATCCTATCGGGATTGGGCAGATCTTCTAAAACATCTGGGGCGCTACCATGGACAATATGAACATTGCTCAAGCTAAAGGTTTGGATGTTTTTGTTAATTAAAGTAATGCCCATATCGGTTTTCTCAATAGAATAAATTCTAGAGCTTGGAGAGAGCCTTGCTATTTCAATAGATACTGAACCGGTCCCCGATCCAATATCCCAGATAGTTTGTTCATTTGAGAGTTCTAATTCTGCTAAAATCTGCAATCGGGTTTCTCTTTTGGTCATCAAACCCGGACGATCGGCAAAACTATGGAAAAATTCATCTTTAAGTCCCAGAACTGGAAAGCTTTGTTTTTTTATAATTCTGGTTTGTCTTAAGAGAATCAAGACGCTCAAGCTAGGAAATTCTTGGTTGATTAACTCATTGATCTGCTCACCTTGAAAAGAGCAGATTTTTTCTTGGCTAGGATCTCCCAAGTTGCTACAAATCCAAAATTGATAATCTACAGGTAGATCAAGCTGTAAATAGAGCAAAGTAATTGCTTGAGGATTATTTTGGGGATCACATAGAATAGCTATTTTTTCTTTACCTTCTTGGAGCGCACTGATAAGAGGCAATAGAGATCGCCCATGTACACTGATGATTTGGGCATCTTGCCAAGTTTGCTTGATCCTATTGAAGGCTAACTGAATACTAGTTAAATGGGGGTAAAAAGCAAGTTGTTCTGCTGGGAATCTTTCAAGTAAAATACGTCCTAAGCCAAAAAAAAGAGGATCGCCACTAACTAAAATGGCAATATCCTCTAATTGTGATATATCTTGTGCTATGGTCCAAAAATTATCGAGCAGCACTCGCCTAGCCCGAGCAGACTGGGGAATATATTGCAAATGTCTTGGGCTGCCAACTAAAACAGTCGCTTGAGCAATCTTCTCTTTGGCTATTTCCCCTAGTCCAGCTAACCCCTCAAGACCGATACCAATGATGTTTATCACTAGAGAGTGACTAGACGGCGTTAAAGTAAACTTTAGATTTGACTGGATCAGGAACCATTGTCTTATCTCCTTCTTGCCAATCAGCAGGGCATACCTCCTCAGGATGGCTTTGTACATACTGCAAAGCTTTCAATGTGCGCAGCGTTTCATCGACGCTTCTACCAAAAGAGAGATTGTTGATCGTTGAATGCTGTACTACTCCTTCTTTGTCAATTATAAAGAGACCACGGAGCGCAACACCAGCATCGGTATCTAGAACATTGTAGGCAGTACTGATTTCTCGCTTGAGATCTGAAACCAGAGGATAGGCTATATCTCCTAGTCCGCCATTTTTGCGTTCAATTTGTACCCAAGCTAGATGAGAAAACTGACTGTCAACAGATATGCCTAGAACTTCAGTATTGAGATTTTTGAACTCTTCATAGCGTTCACTAAAAGCAATGATCTCAGTAGGACAAACAAAGGTGAAATCTAGAGGGTAGAAAAACAGAACAACATATTTACCTCTATATTCAGAAAGCTTGATGGTTTTAAATTCTTGGTTAAAAACCGCATCGGCGCTGAAATCAGGAGCTGCTTGACCAACTCTAAGATATTCTTGAGTCATGGGGATGTCCTCTTGTTAAAGAAATAATGATTTACAATTCTTAATAATAAGATATCATAACAAATCAACTTACATAAAAAAAGAGGGTTAAACCCCCTTTTTAAACTATTAAGCTTCTTTGGCTATTTCCACTACCTTGTTGAAGGCTTGTGGATCTAGAATTGCCAATTGGGCAAGCATTTTGCGATTTAAGCCTATGCCTGCTGCTTTCATTTTGCCTGACAATTGGCTATAGCTGATTCCTTGTTCTCTTGCGGCAGCATTGATTCTAGTGATCCAAAGCCGACGAAAGTCACCTTTTTTCTTACGACGATCTCGATAGGCATTGCGCAGGGCCTTCATTACCTGCTGGTTAGCTGTGCGGAAGATAGTCGAGTGTGACCCTCTAAAGCCTTTGGCTAACTTGAGAATTTTATTACGACGTTTGCGGGCTACATTGCCACGTTTTACTCTGGTCATGGTTCACAATTAGGTTAGATTAAATAAGCTCTATAAGTAGGGAAGCATTTTACGAACCGCTTCTTCGTCCCTTTCATGAACCAACACCAGTCTAGAGAGACGATTTTTTCGTTCAGTAGTCTTGTGTTCTAAAAGATGGCTCTTAAAAGCTTTACGGCGGAGAATCTTCCCACTTCCGGTAGCGCGAAAGCGCTTAGCCGCAGCTTTGCGTGTTTTTAATTTAGGCATTGAATTTTTTAGCTCAATTATGGCACAGTTTATTATCTTAGCATGATTAGGGCTATATATTTCAAGCTATTTGCCAATGTTCACCACGAGTGAGGCGAATTTGAGCCAAAGTAAAGATCATGGGAATCACACGGCTATAATTAGTAGAGATAGCACGCCAGCCAAGATCTGCTAAAAAATAACTCCACAAAAGCGGTCCTGCAAAGGCCATAACACTTCTGACTGCTCCAAAACGAGCAGCGCTGAGCACAACCCCTCTTTTGGCTACCTGAAGAGCTGCTAGGCTTCCTCCTGAAATAAAAGCGCTTTGGGCTGCCTGGTAGGTTGCAATATGGATCGCTAGTTGTTGGGCAACTTGCCTTAATAGCCATGGTTTTAGCAGAGAGCTCAGGGCAACAGCCCCTGAACCTTTGAGAACCAGCGAAAGTGGATCATCTAATAGGTGGGCTGGAATGGGCTCAGGAGCATTGGCAGATACTAAAGAGCGCCGAATCTTGACATTGAGGGAATACTTTTCATTTTTAGGAAGCTTTTTCCAGCTTTTACTGACTAGTTCCAAAAAGATTTCTGACTCAATCTGTGTAGTCGACATTTTTTGCGAGTAAGGGATTTTGAGAAAGTGACAGACTTTAATCAGGGTATCTCTGTAGCTAAACTCCTGGGTCTTTCCTTTTAGTACTGTGATGCCATCGGAGGCAAGGTAACGAAATCTACTCTCCAATGTATCAAGTAAAAGTTCATTGCTCTTACTTTGGATCTCTATAGGTTCTGGGACAAGATAGTCCAGAGGGTTGAGTTTACGCTCAAAAAGCAGTACTGTGAGTTGTTGTAGTTCCTCTGGTGTTGCTAATTCTAGGGCTTGTCTTAGTTCGTCCAAATCTAACACTCCTTATACTACACCTTAACTCTATTTTTGCATACTCTATGTTTGAGTGACTGCACCTTTTGAGATTAAACCAGTTTTGTCATACTTAATGAGATTCGCTAATTCCTGAAGCTGATTAATAGCTTCGGCCCCTTCGAGTTTCATTAGTTCCCGTTCGTCTCTCATCTCAGTCCAGGTAATTCCATAGTCTGAGACCAAAAAACGTATCAAATGGTTTTCTGCTAAAGAAACCATAAAAGATGCACTATTCATTTGATCGCCACATGTATAGCAGGCTGCAATATAACCTCTATTTTCAAGCACTACGGCCAGAGCTTGTAGATTCATTACTAAGTCCTGAACATATTGACGATGTTGCTGCGCTAGCCTTGTAAACACGATAATTCTCCAAAGAACACATCAATCATTATAAATCCTTAACACTTTTTTAAGATTTTTCTTCTTATTTTTATTTTTCAGAGATACTTATGATGCCCTGATTTGGCTCAAAAACAACTCCTTAGCAGGGCATCATAATACATTACAACCACTCCAAAGTTGCTTCTTCTTTAGTATTTGTATTTCGTGAAGGGGTTTCCCGATTGAACTTCATGTGTATTGAGCGAGTTTGCTCACCATCGACTGCTACAGCCATAATGGGATAATCAATCAGTCCATCTTGGAAAGACATTTGGAAGCGGAAAGTACCATCTTCATTGAGTTTGATAGGTCTTCCCCCAATAGTGACCGTTGCATCAGGTTCAGTTGCTCCATAAACTATCAATTCAGCATCAGCTACTAACCAGAATTTGCGAGGACGCTGAGGAATAGCAGAGGCTGAAAATCCTTGCATACCGATACCAGAGGCGCTATAACCTAAAATGCCAGCTCCAGAAGCACTATAGGCAAAAGCTCCTGCTCCAGAGGCGCTATAACCTAAAACAGCGCTTGATTCGATCTGAGCTAAACCAGAAACATTGCTCTGTAGAACATAGCTAGAAACGGATTGACCAGAAACAGTTGGCAGTGACCAACTTCCCACGCCTTCACCAAGAACATAGGAGCTAACAGCTAATTCTGAGCCAAAACCCTCTCCCGAATGCTGAGCAATTCCAGAAAAATTACTAGTAGATGGCTCTTGCTCGCTGTATGTGGGGAAGTAGCGCTCTTCTGGAGCAACTAATTGATAAACTGTCTTTCCACGAAGATCGTCTTCCCAGTTAACCGTCACGAACACATCTTCTACCCATTGTGAGGGATATACTGGTGGAATGCGTACAGGAATTGAACGAGCTAAAACCAACCAATTGCCATCAAAAGTACGATAACCAATTTCTACAATATAATCACGGTTGCTCACAGGTATAGGCAGGTACCATTCCCTAGCTAGTTCATCACAGATATATTCTTGAACGCTATGAGGAGCCCTTAAATTGATATCGATTTTGGTGACATCGTAAAGACGCAGAATTAGAGTCTGCCCCCCTTGGCGGCGAAGTTCTTGTTTATGCTCGTTAGATATATCCCAATATGTATATGCCCATTGAGAGTCTCTGGGCATTAGAACAATTTTGCTATCTCCATATCCTCCAGGAAGGAGCTGTTCACTCTCTTCAAATGAAGATGAAGTTGTAATAAAACTTGCTTTTTGAGTTGTTTCTAGACTCTCTTCCTGCTCTAGATCAAATTTTGCTGGCTCCATTGTTTTCTCCTGAATGATTGTCTCTGATTTATTGATTTGAACTTCAACATTGCGCATTACTATTTGAATTGCTGAGAGAAGTTCATGTTTACGCTTGCGGCTGTAGCGGTATATATTGTATTCGCTGGCAATCCTGCGCAGCTGACGCAATGTCATCTCTTCTAACTGTGGACGTTCTCTACCTGTGAGTATATTTTCCATTGTTTAGTACAGTAACTATCTCCTAGTTTTATCAAATTCATAACAAACTGTCTGATGTTAATTGGTTAATTTTCTATTTCTTATGGATGCAACTTAATGTTATGCAATAAATCTAACATCTAACAAGAAAAATCAAGCCTAGAAGCTCTTTTTTGGGTGTTATATGTCAGGGAATGATGACAAATTGGCTATTATTTGATTAATTGTCAGGATATCATGACTTTTGTCATAAAGTGACACTTACTAAAGTGTCACTTTATCTGGGTTTTCAAAAAAAATAAATTATAAAATATGTATATGTGTGAGGAGTAAGAACAAATAAAAAGCCTGTGGGGTCGAAACATGGAAAGACTCCCCCAGGCTTTTTCATTTTGAAAAATTATTGCAATAGAAAAACCCTGCTTGTAAGACAGGGTTTAATTATTATTTAGAGATTATTTGATTTAAAGTTTGACCTCAATATCTACGCCAGAAGGCAAGTCCAACTTCATAAGAGCATCGATGGTCTTGGAGGAGGGTTGGTAAATATCAATAATTCTACGGTGAGTACGAGTTTCAAAATGCTCACGGGAGTCCTTGTCAACGTGTGGAGAGCGCAAAAGACAATAAATCTTACGTTTAGTTGGCAAAGGTATAGGTCCAATAGCTGCAGCGTTAGTTCTATTGGCGGTTTCGACAATCTTTTCACAAGAAGTATCGAGTAAGCGACGATCAAAAGCTTTAAGACGGATGCGAATCTTTTGTTGGGCGATGGTGGTCATAATTTTAGGTTTTCTAGGTTCAGTTTGATCGGAAAAAAAGGTAGCGGAGTAGTGTTTAACTGTACTCCGCTACAGTAGGGTGGGTTTATTTGACGATTTTAGAAACTACGCCCGCACCAATAGTACGGCCACCTTCACGGATAGCAAAGCGCATTCCTTCTTCAATAGCAATTGGGTTGATCAATTCTACTGTCATCTTGATGCGATCTCCAGGCATTACCATTTCTACAGCAGAGCCATCATCTGCTGTGTAGTCAGTAATAGTACCTGTCACATCGGTGGTCCTTACATAAAATTGAGGACGGTAATTTTTGAAAAATGGAGTATGACGGCCACCTTCTTCTTTGTTTAGAACATAAACCTCACCTTCAAACTTGTTGTGAGGTTTGATAGATCCAGGTTTAGCTAATACCATACCGCGCTCGATATCTTCTTTTTGGACACCGCGTAGCAGTAGACCAACGTTGTCACCTGCCATACCTTCATCTAGAGTTTTTTGGAACATCTCAACTCCAGTAACAGTAGTAGTTTTGGTGTCTCTAATACCTACGAGTTCTACAGTCTCACCAACTTTAACCTTGCCACGTTCAATACGACCAGTAGCTACAGTACCACGACCGGTGATGGAGAATACATCTTCAACGGCCATCAAGAATGGCTTGTCAATTTCTCTCTCTGGAGTATCGAGGTATTGATCAACTGCCTCCATCAGGTTGTAAATTTTATCAACCCACTCGTCTTCGCCGCGCTGAGTTTTAGGATTTTTAGTCATTGCTTCAAGAGCCTTGAGACCTGAACCAGCAATAATAGGAATATCATCGCCAGGGAACCCGTAGCTAGTGAGAAGCTCACGCACTTCTAGTTCAACCAATTCCAATAGTTCTTCATCATCAACCATGTCAATCTTGTTTAAAAAGACAACAAGTTTAGGAACACCTACCTGTTTAGCTAAAAGAATATGCTCGCGAGTTTGAGGCATAGGACCATCAGCAGCTGAAACTACGAGGATACCGCCATCCATTTGAGCAGCACCGGTAATCATGTTTTTCACATAGTCAGCGTGTCCTGGACAATCTACGTGAGCATAGTGACGGCTTGCAGTTTCATATTCCACGTGAGCAGTATTGATGGTGATACCACGAGCTTTTTCTTCTGGTGCGGCATCAATTTCATCATATTTTCTGGCTTTGGCATTACCAAGGGCTGCAAGAGTCATGGTAATAGCGGCAGTCAAAGTGGTTTTGCCGTGGTCTACATGTCCTACAGTTCCAATATTAACGTGCGGTTTATTTCTGTCAAATTTAGCGCGTGCCATAAATTGATCTTTCCTTCTTTTTTTTCTTTCTTGGGTTTGACTCTGAGTTCCTGGCCAGTTAGGCTGACCAAGAACTCAAAGAATTTTAGGCGTTGCCTTTGCTTTTGGCAATTATTTCCTCAGCCACGTTACGAGGAATTTCCTCATAGTGACTGAATTCCATGGTGAATACCCCACGTCCTTGGGTCTTGGAACGGATATCGGTAGCATAGCCGAACATTTCAGCCAGAGGAACTTTAGCCCCTACTTTAGCAATACCGGCATCAGATTCCATTCCTTCGATGTTGCCGCGACGGGAGTTAAGATCTCCCATTACATCACCTAGATAGTTCTCGGGAACTTCTACCTCTACCTTCATTTTGGGTTCTAGAAGTATGGGGTTCGCCTTCATCACAGCTTCTTTAAGAGCCATAGATCCGGCAATTTTAAAGGCCATCTCGTTGGAGTCAACCTCATGGTAAGAACCGTCAATTAAGGTAGCCTTAACATCGATCAAAGGATAGCCGGCTAGTACGCCAGAGTCACAGGTTTCCCTGATTCCCTGCTCAATAGCTGGAATATATTCCTTAGGAACCGATCCACCAACTATTTTAGAGACAAATTGGAATCCGGTAGCAGGCTCGCCAGGAGATAGTTCAATTACAACATGTCCATACTGACCTTTCCCACCACTTTGGCGAATGTATTTACCCTCAGCCTTAGATGGTTTGCGAACAGTTTCCCGATAAGCAACTTGAGGTTTACCAACATTGGCTTCTACTTTGTATTCGCGCAACATCCTGTCTACGAGAATCTCCAAATGCAGCTCGCCCATACCTGCTATCACGGTTTGGTTGGTCTCTGGATCTGTGCTAACTCGAAATGTGGGATCTTCATCTGAGAGGGCTTGGAGCGCTTTTGATAGCTTCTCCATATCCTGCTTGGTCTTGGGCTCAACCGCAACTGATATCACCGGCTCTGGAATAAAGAGAGATTCTAGAACAATAGGTTTAGATTCATCACAAAGAGTATCTCCAGTGATTGTCCCCTTAAGTCCAATGGCAGCGCCAAGATCACCTGCGCGTAGTTCATCAACCTCAATTCTGTCATTGGCTTTGAGAACTATCAGACGAGAAATCCTTTCTTTGATCCCTTTGGTTGCGTTATAAATATAACTACCTTTAGCTAAAATGCCGGAGTAAACTCTCACAAAGGTCAAACGTCCAAATGGATCTGCTGCAATTTTAAAAGCCAAAGCAGCAAAAGGTTCCTCATCATTTGCTTTTCTTTCAGACTCAGTCCCATCAGGTAAAATGCCCTTAATAGCTGGTACGTCTAGAGGAGATGGTAGGTAATCAACAACTGCATCTAGCAATTGTTGAACACCTTTGTTTTTGAAAGCTGAGCCGCATAGCATAGGAACCAAAGAACCATCAATAGTTCCTCTTCTGAGTCCTTGTGCTATTTCCTCTTGGGTCAGTTCTTGCCCTTCAAAGTATTTCTCAATAAGCTCTTCTGATGTCTCAGCAACTGCTTCAACTAACAGGGTGTGATACTGATGGGCAATCTCTTGCATATCAGCAGGAATCTCAGTTTCTTCAATTTCTTTGCCTAAATCATCTTTGAAGATATAGGCACACATTTTAACAAGATCTATGATTCCACTGAAATCAGCCTCAGCACCAATTGGGAGCTGAATAGGAATAGCCTTGGCTCTGAGGCGATCTTTAACTTGTTCATAAACTTTGAAGAAATTGGCACCGGTGCGGTCCATTTTGTTGACAAAAGTGATACGAGGCACCTTGTATCGTTCAGCTTGTCTCCAAACTGTTTCCGACTGAGGTTGTACACCACCAACTGAGCAAAAAACGGCGATTACCCCATCCAATACCCGCATTGAACGCTCCACCTCGATGGTGAAATCAACGTGTCCGGGCGTATCAATAATGTTGATGCGATGATCTCTCCAGCTGGTGCTAATTGCCGCCGCTGTAATGGTGATTCCACGCTCTCTTTCTTGTTCCATCCAGTCGGTTACAGCTGTTCCCTCGTGGACTTCACCTATTTTGTGAACCATACCTGAATAATACAGAATACGTTCAGTGGTTGTTGTTTTACCAGCATCAATATGGGCTGCAATACCCATATTGCGCACTCTTTCGAGAGGGACAGTACGTGACACAGCTATCTCCTTTGCAATCTACCCAATGGGAATAACTTTAGATTTTTTTACACTATTTACAATTTTATACCCTTGTCAGCACAAGTTTTCTGATGCTTTGGCTCACTTACTTAATATTTGTAGTGAGCAAAGGCCTTGTTAGCTTCTGCCATTTTATGGGTTTCTTCTCTTTTTTTGATAGCCGCGCCGGTCTCATTGGCGGCATCCATAATCTCGTTGGCTAGTTTGCTGGCCATGGTTCTGCCACCTCTAGCGCGAGAATATTGAACAAGCCAACGAAGTGCTAAGCTCGTGCCTCTTTCTGAGCGCACCTCCATAGGTACTTGATAAGTCGCACCACCGACACGACGGGCCTTAACTTCAACCAAGGGGGTTAAGTTGCGGATTGCTTTCTCAAAAACATCGATAGCTTCTGTGCCAGTGCGCTCTTGCACGGCAGTAAAAGCATCATAGACAATTTTGGAGGCCAATGACTTTTTACCGCTTTTCATAATGCGGTGAATGGTCATATTGACCAAAATGCTATTGTAAACTGGATCAGCGGAAACAGTGCGTTTTTTTGTGTTCTTCCTGCGTGACATTTTTTAATCCCTTTTATTTGGCTGGTTTAGGACGCTTGGTGCCGTATTTAGAACGTCCCTGTTTACGATCTTTAACTCCGGCAGCATCCAATGGCCCGCGTATGATATGGTATCTGACCCCTGGTAAATCTTTAACCCGACCACCTCTAATTAAAACGACAGAATGTTCTTGCAGGTTATGTCCAATTCCTGGTATGTAGGCAGTAACTTCAAAGCCAGAAGTCAGCCTGACCCTCGCTACTTTGCGTAAAGCAGAATTGGGTTTTTTGGGAGTTGTGGTGTACACTCTAGTACAAACTCCACGGCGCTGAGGACACTCTTTGAGTGCAGGAGATTTAGTTTTCTTTTTAATCTTTGAGCGTTCTTCGCGGATAAGTTGTTGTATGGTTGGCATGTATAACTTTAAATACAGTAATAATCACTGACAATCTACCATAATAGCAAAAGGTAAATTGTTTAGTCAATATGTCAATTATTTAATTTTTGCTGGTAATACAAAATAAACAAGTGAGAAAGCTGTAGGGAAATCACTCCTAGGATTGCTAGAGCAAGATTTGTTACCTTAATAAAATAAGATATCGCTGAGGATTTGAGGAGAAATTGGGATAAATGGGTTCAACTAACTATAAAGACTACTATGCCATATTGCAGGTTGAGAAAAAAGCCACTGAGGATGAAATTAAAAAATCTTATAGAAAATTAGCAAGAAAGTATCATCCTGATGTGAACCCCAATGACAAAAAATCAGAGGAGCTTTTTAAAGAGGTTACTGAGGCCTATGAGGTTCTCTCTGATGCGGAAAAGCGCAAAAAATATGATCAATTTGGACAATATTGGAAGCAATCTGCCCAACAAAGTACCTGGCAAAGTACAGGTGTTCCTTTTGATTTTGGACGCTATAACGATTTTCAGGATTTTATTAATGAATTATTGGGTAGAGGCCCATCATCGAGCGGAGGTTATTACAGTAGTGCTCCAAGTTGGGGCTCTGGCAGTGAAGCAGAAATCAAGCTAACTTTTGCTGAGGGGTTACGTGGAGTACAAAAAAGGCTTCAGATTAATGGAGAAACAATAGATGTTCCTATTCCTCCTGGTGTCAAAACAGGAATTAAGGTAAGAGTTAAGGGAAAAGGCTCTTATGATCCTCTAACTCAACAAAGAAAAGATCTTTTGCTCAAAGTCCATCTTGAACCTCATTCTTTCTTTCACTTTGATGGTGACAATCTTATCTGTGAAGTACCTATTACACCAGATGAAGCCGCTTTAGGCGCTTCTCTAGATGTTCCCACTGTTGATGGATCTGTCACGATGAGAATACCATCTGGAGTTAAATCTGGACAATCTTTTCGTCTCAAAGGTAAGGGTTGGACCAATACTAAAGGAACTAGGGGAGATCAAATGGTAAAAGTAGTGATTTCTACTCCGGCTACTTTGAGTGCTCAAGAGAAGGAATATTATGAGAAGCTCAGATCTATCAGAACATTTGACCCTAGAGAGAACTTGAAAAAAATTAAGATTTAAGCCTTTGGTAATTGATATTGTTTGACAATCTTTTGGGCAAAATCTGGAACATGTTGTTCTAGTTTTTCCTTATGGTTACGTTTTACATAGAGGTAATTGCGGGTAAAGTGAGAGTCTATGGAAAACTTTGCGTATTCCAAGCCCTGTGGTCCAACACGTTCAATCACCAGACCCATTACTTGGGCCGCCCACATAGGTAAAGTAACTCCCTTGTCATAAGCTGGAATACTTTGTTGGACAGCATTTTTGCGATTTCCTTTACTAATTACAGGCGCTATATCCAATTCGTCTTTGATTAGATCTAACATTTGCGCTCCTGTATCATTGCGAACAACAATCCATTGCCAGCCAAATGGCGCTCCCATATAGCCTACAACTAAATCTGCTAAGCCATTTACATAGTCAAAACAACTCAAACAAGAAGGAGCAAAGATATCCTTGAGTTGATTGGTTTTGAGTCCAAAAAAAGGAACTTTCTCAATTGAGCCATCTTCGTGCTTAAAATGTACCCGAAAATCCTGCATAAACTCATAGTGAACAACTGTAGAAGGGGATCTGCTAGTAGTTTCCAAAAATTTTTGCAGACCAGCGCGAGTTACGTTATCAACGCAGGGAGTACCCAAAACATAGAGCTTATCTAGTCCCAATTTGTCTTCTATAGCTCTTAAGGCTTGTATTTGACAACCAACACCAATTACCAAAAGCCTTTTGAGTCCACAGCGTTCGATTTCTTCTAGGATAGAGAGGTTCGGAGAAAGAGTTGGTTTATTGACCCTTGCTGCTATTACCTCTTCTGGAGTTCTGGCGATGATTGGTTTGGGGCTGAAGCGATCTTCTGCTGTATTTTGGACACAGACCACACCTTCTACATATCCTTGGGTTAACATTTTGCAAGCCAGAGTAGTCACGATCCCAGTCCATTGAGCCCCTTCAATGGGTATTTGTTTTTTGGCTGAGAACATCTGTTGATGAACCCCAAAGTACAATTCATTCTCGCTGTTAAGATCGCGACTACGTTGGTGAGTGTTGTTTTCTAATTGTTCAATCTGTTGATTAAGAAAAGCGCACGCATCTTTGACGTAGTGTATGTAGGGGGTATCACAGAGTCCGCATTCACTACAGAGTTCCTTAGCCGGCCTGCGAGTGGTGCCTTTGGGTAGTCCTTTGGCTTTTTGGTGTGGATTGCCTGTGGTCATTGTTGTTAAGATTTTTTTATATTCTTTATTGGGCCTTACTCAAATGATAGCCTTGCCTATATTCAAAAAAAACCAAAGCTTCTTTATTTTTTAGAAGCTTTGGAAATAATTTATCCTTACGGAAAAACTAAAGGCGAGCTCCTGTTTTGGGACGAACTAAGTTTTTTCTATTGAGCCAGCCGAGAGCCCCGATTGTGCCATATCCTATGGCTAACATAAGACTGCTAAGACCTGTTCTTAGGCCTTGTTTGACAGCTTCTGTTTTAGCTCTATCCTCGGCTTCATGTTTTTGGGCATCGAGACGATTTTGTAGGTCTCTTTTGATAGAGTCAACCTTATCTTTGAGTTTTTGGGGGTCTTTGGCTAAATTATTCAACTCTTGTAGTTGATCTTTTTGTTGCTTGAGTTGCTCTATTTGAGGAGCAGACAATTGCCTACCCTGGTATTGTCCTGACTCAATTAAACTTGTCCGCTGTTGGATTTCCTTATTTAGTAATTGAGGATTTTGGGCTAATGTATTAAGATTAACCAGAAAAGACTGTATTTGTCCTTTTCCCTGTTCTGAACCACGTTGAATCTGGCTAAGAGCATTGCTTTGTACTTTACCTAGATTGCTCAGATGCAACGGGACTAGTAGCAGAAATAGTGCTCCTAGCAAAATTGATAAAATGTAAAGCGGTAATCTGAGATCGAATCCCTTTTTCTGTAGCTTCTCACTCACATTGTCAATCCAATAGCCAATCAAGATAGTGGCAATTCCAACCATGGGAACTATACCCCTATCTACCATATTTGTAGCAAAGCCTAGTTGCCACTGGGGATTGCCCCATTGGGGAGGTATCAGCAGAGTTGCAAAATCTAATAGTGACGAGAGTATAAAAATAACTCCTATTAGTTTTAGGGCAAGTGAGACAAAAGAGCTATTCATAGAATACTTGTTTTAGAATTGTTGTTTAAAACAGACTGTATAATAATAACCTAATTAATGGAAAATTTCAGAAATGCCTGTAGTTGCCGCGCGTTGTATTTTAGTAATCACAATACCCGGCTTGTTTTCTTAAAAGCTAGATATTTGCTAAATATGGCACAAGACTATTGGCAATAGGAGTACCTAAACCTGTAGCCAGATCATAGCCAGCAGTAGCTTTATAGGCACTAGAGCCAGAAATAATATCGTGATAGTAAGAGGAATAGCTTGCTCCTGCAGCTTGATAGTCAAAACGGACTCCACTACTCAAGCTTTGGCTCGATAGAGGTCCTTTTCCTTTAGTTGCTCTATTATGATCTGCTAAGGCAGTTAAAGCTGCCCACTGAGGCGCGCCAGCGCTGGTACCACCTACTGAGCGCAATCCCTTTCCATCAAACGAATCATATACCGCAAAGCCGGTAATGGGATTGGCATTGTAAGATACATCAGGATTACTTCTGCCACTGTAGGTCAGTTTGTAGTTCTTCTGAAAATTGGGCAGCGCTTCATATTTACTGATCCCACCGCCAGCATTAGACCAAACAGTCTCTGAATTCCAACTATTATCAGAATTGAGATATAGAGATGTGCCACCAACTGAAACAACATGCGGAGAAGTTGCGGGATAGTTGGCAATAGTAGTCGCTGAATCTCCGGCAGAGGCGAAGAAGGCAACATTGGGGACGTTGAAATGAGAATCGTAAGAAACGATAGAAGAGCTTTCAGAAATTGACCAGCTCATAGAGACGATACTGGCTTTTTGCTGCACCGCCCAATCTACAGCGCTAAAAAGATCGCTCAAGCTGGCACTTTTAGCTTGGACCAAAACGATATTTGCTCCAGGAGCTATTGCATGAGCCCACTCGACGTCTAAGGACTGCTCTAAAGCCCACACTTTACTGCTAGTAGAATCATTTGGGGGCGTTCCTTGTGGGTTAGCAACGGTGAAGGTTGGACCACCTGCGACATTGAACTGCTGCAAACCAAAGCTGCTGTTGAACTGTTTTACATCAGCTTGAATATTTGGATCATTATAGGCATCTATGATATATATTGTTTGACCCTTGCCATCGTAACCCTGGCTATACAATTGGTTGAAACCGTAAGCCGTTTGAATCTGTTGTGGAGTATATCCAGTACTAGGAACTGTTGCTGCGTTGGGTTGAATTTTGATAGCCGGAGTGGCAAAGTTAGAATTAAAATTGTAGTAATTGCTATACATGATCTGAGATTTCCCCTTTATTGTGAATAGTTTTTTTGGATTCAATCACACTTTAATTATGACTATGTTTTGATTTTTGGTCAACAAAATTTAAGCTGGATGATAGAAAAAACCAAGAGCAAATATTAGATAGGTCGCTAGGAGTAATATTCCATCAAGCCAGTTAGATTGTCCACTAAAACTGATTAAATTACAAACAGCGAGGGAAATAGCCAATGAGACAACTTGAAAGGGATTAAAGTCGAGATCCATATTAGTTTGCCCAATCAGTTGACCAAGAAGAACCAATAAAGGTGCAACAAATAGAGATACTAGTAAACTATCTCCCATGGCGGTAGCAACCGTAAGGTCCATATTGTTTTTTAAAGAAAGACGAATTACTGTGACTATCCCGGCCATATCAGAGATCAAAGGCAGTAAAACTACGCCTGTAAATAAAGGAGTTAGTCCATAGCCTTGAGTGACATTTTCTATCTGTCCAACAAAGATGTCAGATTCATAGGCTACCAATATAGTTGAAATCAATAACACGCCAATCCAGATAGTTAAATTGATCTGCTCTTGGTCTGCCTCTTTATTAACCATGGCGACTTCGTAGAGGAAGCTATGTGTCTTTAGAGAAAATAGTAGCGTTAGTCCATAAACAATTAAGAGTATGGCAGCAACCAATATTGAAAGATTTTTAATAATAGAGGGGTCAACTACTTTGGATGTATCTATCACTAATGTTGGTAAGGCGACTGCCAAGACAGCTAGAGTCATTGAGGAACCATTTACCCTAGCTAAGATGGATTGAAAATTTTGCTCCTTATAGCGAATTCCTCCTGCTAGCATACCTAGACCCATGTATAGCAATAGGTCACAGAGAATACTGCCTGTGATGCTGGCTTTTACTAGATCTATCAATCCCTCTTTCAGGGCAATTAGCGAAATAATTAACAAAGTAGCATTGCCAAATATGGCATTGATCAGACCGCCAATTGAAGGACCTGTCACCACAGCAATTTTTTCAATTGCAGTACTTAACCAGAGAGATAGCGGAATTATAGCAACAGCTGAGCTGATAAATATTAGCTCAGAATTCCACTTTAAAATATCAGCCGCTACAGAAAGAGGAACAAACAACAACAAAACAACAGAAAATAAGATATACATTCTTACATGTACTTCTGTAAGAGTAATGCCAGGCGATCTTTGGTCTGCTGTGGTACAGACTGAAGATTGGTCAAAATGGCATATTTTAAAGCACTATGAGCTATTGATGAAGGTGGATTGGCCGCTATACGCTTTACTGCCTCTTGGATAACTTTCTGAGAATTTTCAGCATTTTGATGTAAATTGGCGATCACCATATCTACAGTTACATGATCGTGATCTAGGTGCCAACAATCATAATCGGTCACCATTGCTAAAGTAGCATAGGCAATCTCGGCTTCTCTGGCCAGCTTGGATTCTGTCAGATTGGTCATCCCTATCACTGAAGCGCCCCAGCTACGATAAAGATTAGATTCAGCTTTGGTAGAAAAAGCAGGTCCCTCCATGCATACATAGGTTCCATTTTTGTGAAGAGAAATATTCTCAAGGTTCAAGCTCTCTATGGAATCTGCTAAGATAGCTGCCAAATTAGGGCAAATAGGATCGCCAAAAGCAATATGAGCGACGATTCCATCACCAAAGAAGGTAGAGTTGCGATTTTTGGTGCGATCTATAAATTGATCAGGGATGACCATGTCTAATGGTTTGAGTTCTTCTTTGAGAGAGCCTACCGCTGAGACAGAAATGATATATTCTACCCCTAATTGTTTGAGTGCGTAGATATTAGCTTGATATGGTAGCTCAGAGGGAGATAGGTGATGGTTTCGTCCATGGCGTGGCAAAAAAACAACGTCAGTTCCTTCCAGATCTCCTAGTATAAAAATATCAGAAGGATTGCCAAAGGG
Source organism: uncultured cyanobacterium (assembly GCA_903887375.1). Classification (GTDB taxonomy): domain Bacteria; phylum Cyanobacteriota; class Cyanobacteriia; order Cyanobacteriales; family Microcystaceae; genus CAISPN01. The sequence goes on along the minus strand of CAISPN010000079.1, from coordinate 41,198 downwards.
AGTCTCTATTGTGATCTCTTTGGAGTTTTTGAGAGCGCTCATTTTGTAGAGTCCACTACCACCGATAATCCCAATTTTTGCCTGTGTCATTTCTTATATCTCCTAATAATCCTTCTACTTTAAATTGGTAGTGTTTTGTGAGTAAAGGTCTTAGCCTGTTTACCAGTATAATCAGCCACTATATGTCCATTTCCTACTAGTTGATACTTGTAGGTCACCAAACCATCAAGTCCAACTGGACCTCTTGGGGGCATTTTTTGGGTGCTAATACCAACTTCTGCGCCAAATCCATAACGAAAGCCGTCTGCAAATCGTGTAGAACAATTAGCAAAGACTCCTGCAGCATCAACTTGGGAGAAGAATAAAGAGATTGCTTCTTGATTTTGACTGACAATAGCCTCTGTATGTCTTGATCCGTAAGTATTAATATGCTCTATCGCCTCTGATAGCGAATCGACAATTTTGATTGCCAGAATCAGATCGCTATATTCAGTATGCCAATCTTCGTTGGTTGCTGGAAGTGCCTTAATAATTTGTCTGACCCTTTCATCTGCTCTGAGTTCGACTTGTTTTTGACCTAGAGCATCAGCTAGAGCAGGAAGCAACGATTGGGCAATAGCTTGATGAACTAAAAGAGTCTCTATAGCATTGCAGCCAGAGGGATATTGGGTCTTGGCATCTACTGCTATATTTATGGCTTTTTGCTGATCTGCATCTTTATCTATGTAGAGATGACAGATTCCATCGGCATGTCCTAGTACTGGTATTCTAGTGTTTTCTTGGACATATCTGACAAAGGAATTGGAGCCTCTAGGAATTATTAGATCTACATATTCATCTAGAGCTAGCAAAGAGGTAATCTCTTCTCTGGTGGTCAGCAATTGTACTAAATCTGGTGGGATTTCTGTTTCTTCGAGAGCTTGTTTGATTAATTTGACTAAGATTTGGCAGGTATTGCTTGCCTCTTTACCAGCTTTGAGAATAACTCCATTACTTGATTTGAGCGCTAAGGCTGTAATTTGGATTAAAGCCTCGGGCCTGGCTTCAAAGATCACCCCCAACAGTCCAACAGGGGTTGAGATCCTTTTGAGAACCAGCCCTTCATCTAGCTCTCGATGGAGCTCGATTCTACCTACAGGATCAGCTAATTCAACGAGATCATATATACCTCGAATTGCTTCTTTGAGTTTGTTTTCTCCCAATTGCAGACGAGCAAAAAGAGAATTGGGTATTTTACCTTCGGATTCTTGGCAGTCTAAGAAATTGGCTGCCAGAATCTCCTCGGCACTGTTTTGTAGCTCTTGAGCAATCTTGACTAGTGCGAAGTTTTTAATTTGCTGGTTTGATTCTCCAGCTAAATATAGAGCAGATTTCTTAGCCTTGAGAGCTATTTCTAATACTGAATCCAACACCTTGGATATATACTCTTGAATTTAAAGGGCGAACGATGGGACTTGAACCCACGAGTAATGGTACCACAAACCACCGCCTTAACCACTTGGCTACGCTCGCCATGTAACATGACTCTACAATAATATATCATAAAGCCATCTCGTCCGACAAATTTTATGAAATCATTGCTTGTTAGTTGTGCCACTGTCCTTTCTATAGGATTTATTGGTTGTCTTTTTCTAACCAATCCAGGTCAGGAGGATTATGAGGAATATGCAACAGAGCAGATGACTTTTTATGTAAAAGATAAAATATGCTCAGATCACAGGGGTACTGTATTTTTGCAGCGTTACTGTCAAACCCTTGTAGATAGTAGTCGAGAGCAACTGGCCCGTTTTCTTTCTCAAAAAACGCAAAGACACAATTATCTTCTCTTTAGTATCTATAGAACAGATTTGTTGTTGCCTGGTATCATGCCAAGGTTTCAATTTCAAACTATAGGGATATTACAAAATTTCTATACTTTTGAATCAGATCAAATCTGAAGTTAGAATAAAATCAACTAATAAAAATTTGCAAAAGTTATGAATGAGCCTCTTACTTCTCTATCGCAAGAGCACCATGATCCCACCAGAACACCTCCTTGGGGTTCTGTAACATTATTGGAAGAAGGACAGCGCTATAAAATTAACCGAATTGTTCTCAAGCCTGGGCATTCTATCAGCACTCAGTTACACTATCATAGGAGTGAACATTGGATCGTAGTAGCAGGGACTGCCAAAGTAATCTTTGATGGAAAAGAAACATTGATGATGCAGAAGCAGTCTACATATGTGCCGATGAACACCCGTCATAGGGTAGAAAATCCAGGTGTAATTCCCTTGGTGATGATCGAAGTGCAAAACGGTGAATACTTAGGCGATGATGATATCGTCCGTTTTGCTGAAAATTAAAAAAATATATTATCGTTAGTTAATTACTGGTTGAGAAAATGTCTGCTTTACCCCACCCTAACAGTCCAAAAGCTCGACGCCTTAGAACAGTGCGCCAGCGCCCGGTAGATGGAGTTACCCAACTTGTCCAGCCTGCTGCGTCTAATGAATTAAAAAAACTGCTTAGACTGGAGAAGTTTTCCGCTTTCATAATGCTCAGTTTGGTCACTGCAGCTCTATCTGTCTATGCCTCGACAGTTGATACCTCAAAGACTTGGAGTAAAGAGTATAAAACATTGCAAAAGTTGCGAAATGATGATCGAAATTTGATCACTAATAACGAGGTTTTAAAAAGTAACCTAGTCAAACAGGCTCAAAGTCCAACATCAGGTTTGACTGACTTACATCCATCTCAGTCTATATTTTTACCATCAGTTGATAATAAGCCCAAACCTGAGCTCAAAAAAGAAATAAAATCAACACTCAAGATCGGGCAAGATTTAAAAGCACCCGTATCTTATTAACAGATGGCTCGCTCAAGATCTCAAACAAAAAACCTAACAAAACAATCCAGAGAAACATCTTCCAAAAGTTTTTCTAAGACCATAGGCTTTGTCAGCTCTTTATCTAGTAATAGAGTTATTTTTGTCTGGGGACTTTTAGTGCTGGGTATTTTAGGCATGGGTCTCAGGCTCTATAAATTACAAATTACAGATGGAGCAAAATTATTCAAGCAGGCAAAAAGGCAACAGACTACGCGTCTATTAACCTATGTGCCACGCCGCCCTATCACCGACAATATGGGCAACATTTTAGCTATAGATCGACTTAACTATACTATTTATGTTCATCCTAAGCTTTTTAGATTGCCTCGTGAGCAGGTTGCTCAAGATCTCTCTCCATTGTTGCCTCAGCCAACTACGCCCGATGCTCTGCTCAAGAAGTTTAAAACTAAAGATAGTGGATTAGAACTAGCTAAGTTCTTGAGTGAAGATGCAGCAAAAAAAATCAAAAAGCTCAGGCTAGACGGTGTAGATTTAGAGCCACAATATGTCCGTTTTTATCCACAAGATGAAGTTGCCTCAGAGGTCGTTGGCTATGTTGATTCTGTCCGTCAAGGTCAAGCCGGTATAGAAAATAGTCAAAATCATTTACTTACTCAGACCTCGGAGGATATCTACGTACAACAGGCTGCCAATAGTGCTATATTGCCTGATTCTTTGCCCAAAAAAGCTTTGAACTTGGATCAATCCAGCTTGCAATTAACTCTGGATTTGAGGTTACAAAGAGCAGCTCGTTCTGCCTTGGCTCAACAAATGAATAAATATCAAGCCAAAAGAGGCGCTGTAATTGTTATGGATGACCGAGATGGTGCCATTTTGTCAATGGTCTGTGAGCCAACTTACAATCCTAATCAATATTCCAAGTCCAAGATAGAGCTATTTAAGAACTGGACTGTCAGTGATCTTTATGAACCGGGTTCAACCTTTAAGCCGATCAATGTGGCAATTGCACTTGATGCTGGAGTTATCAAGCCAGATACATATGTTTACGACTCTGGTTCTTTAAGTATTGATCGCTGGACTATTCTTAATGCCAGTAAGATGGCTAACGGTAGCATAAATATTGCAAGAGTTTTGCAGGTTTCCAGTAACATCGGCATGGTGGAAATCATGAGGCGTCTACCTAAAGATACCTTCTATGAACAACTAAAAAAATTGGGTATAGGCGAGAAGGTCGGGATAGATTTACCTGGTGAGGTTGACAGTCACCTCAAGGATAAAAAATCTTTTCTATACAATTCTATAGAATCGGCAACGGCCTCCTTTGGGCAGGGATTTGCTCTAACTCCTATAAAGCTATTGCAACTTCATGCTGCACTTGCCAATGGTGGCACTTTGGTAACTCCTCATTTAATTAGAGGAATGGTAGATGCTAATGGTAAGCTTCAATGGCAGCCTAAACTCAAGACAACTGCTAATATTTTCAAACCAGAAGTTGCTCATCAGGTTGTAGAAATGATGGAGACTGTTGTCACCCAAGGATCTGGCACGGCAGCTTATATACCTAACTATCGCATTGGAGGAAAAACTGGAACTGCTCAAAAAGCTCGCTCTAGAGGTGGCTATATACCCAATGCTAAGATCACCAGTTTTGTAGCTATTTTACCTGTCGAAGCGCCTCGCTATGTAGTTTTGGTCTTGTTAGATGAACCACATGGAGAAAATACCTTTGGCTCTACTGTAGCTGCGCCAGTTGCCAAATTAGTGATTGAGTCTTTGATCTCCTTAGAAGGATTACCGCCTTCGCCTGATGGACCTAAACTCAAAGTCAAAGATGGAAAACGAGACTAGATCTGGTCACTATCTATTATTTTTTTTGATCAACCAATAACTTATAGAAAGAGCCAATAGTGAGCCACTGACACCTAATAGCTCATTTGCCCCGCTGGTTTTGATATCATAGATAATAATTTTTCTAGCTAAGGCAATTAATGCAGTAGCAATTACTAGTTCTAATGCAAAAGCTTGGTTTTTTAAATAAATTGTAATGTTTTCTAGAACTTCTAAAATGATTAATATGTTGAGAAATAAACCTAAGATATAGAACATATCTTCTTTGAAGAAAGAATCTGAGTGGTTAACTATAATTTCACTTATAAGAATTTTAAAAAGTTCTACAACTGATGTAAAAACAACAAAAATAAGACCTATTGATAAAGTTTTTGCAATTCCCTTTTCTAATCTGTGTATATTTTCTAAAAAATATTTATCACTCCAAATATCCTTGATTATTCTCAATATATTTCTAAATACCATTTCTAGAAATCTCCTAATTACTAGCTCAAAACAGATTAATATTGTACTGGAATAGGATCCAAGCTGCGCCATAGATACCAAGTAGCCACCGTACAATAAGGATCCCATAATTGGGATAATTTCAAGATATCCTCTTTGTTTGATAGTTGGTAATGTAATTTGATGGCATTGAGAAGTCCCAAGTCGCTCAAGGGTAAAATATTGGGACTATGTAGATGAAATATCAGGAACATTTCGGCTGTCCATCTGCCAATACCCTTGATAGCTAAAAGTTGATTGGTAATATCTTGCTCACTCATGCTATGCCAAAGCTCAGGGGTTAAACTGCGATCTACAAAAGATTGGGCAATGTTAGTGAGGTAGTTGACCTTTTGATGTGAGAGGCCTAGTTGGCGAAGTTGTTGGGATTCAATTTCTAAAAAAGACTCAGGTGAAATTATCAGGCTTTCTACTCTTTGCCAGATTTTATCGGCGGCCTTGACTGAGATTTGCTGTCCGACAATGGCTCTAGTTAGAGTATAAAAGGGATTATGGTAGTTTATGAGAAACTCATCTGGATAGGAATCAATCAGCTTATCCATCTTGGGATCTCTTTGGGCAAGATGGAGTTTAGCCTTTTGCCAGTAAGGAGGTATTGTCATTGTTTAAAGCTATAGGCTCTAATTTACCTTGGTCTATTTTCCAGCAGTAGTCAGCAATTTCCAGCAGCTCACTGGAATCATGGCTAACTACAATCAATGTCCAATGTTCCTTGAGCTTAGCTAGTAAGCTGGTTAATTGTCGGCGCATGGACCAGTCTAAGCCTGCTGTAGGTTCATCAAGCAAGAGCAAATTTGGCTCACGGATTAACTGAACAGCCAGAGCTAATCTTCTTTGCTGTCCTCCACTGAGAGAATAGGGCGAAGTATTTTGAGAGATATCCTCTAACCCAACCTCATCCAAGGCTTTTTTGATCCTTTCTGCGCTCAATTGGGGATGTCCTAGTCTTAACTCTTCCAAAATGGTGCTACCGCAAAAATGACGTTCAGGAAATTGAAAGACCAATCCACTCAATTCCTGCAATTCTAGAGATCCCAAATTGTTCTGCTTCCAGCCAATAGTGCCTTGGGTATGTTCAGCAAAACCAGCTAAAATTTCCAACAAAGTTGTTTTGCCAGAGCCACTAGAGCCTACAATGAGTCCCAATTTCTGTCTTGGCAGTTCCAAATTGATACCTTGTAGAATGGGATAGGGTGAAGATGGTGGGTGATAGGCTACATTTTGTAGTGATAACATCTGCAAAAAGTCAGAGAAATTAACCTTAATTCTAGCTAAGTATGACATATTGATATGAAAAGAGCACACCAAATATTGATTAGTATCACGACCTTTGTTTTGCTCCTTAGCACTCAGTCAAGGGGGTGGGCTGGTGATCCTTTCCGCGTTCAAAACCCTCATAAGATTGACAATAAGACTCAAACGGCTTTTGAAGAGCTTTTTCACAAGGGAAACTATACAGCAGCCAAAGCTACGCTCTCACAAGCTGTAAAAAATGGTGAGAGTGATCCCCTAGCCTATGCTATGAGCGCATCTTTGTCCTATATCAATGGTGATTATGAAAATGTGAATCTCTATGCCCAAAAAACTCTAGAAACTGCCCAAAAGCTCAAGAGCTCGGACATATTGAGATCCAATCTCTATCTTGGTGTGGGTTACTTTTTGCAAGGCAGTTACATTCTTAAGACTGAAGGTCCTGTTGCAGCAATAGCCAAGCTACAGCAAGTTTTTCAATATCTTGAAGCAGCCGAAGATCTCAGCCCCAATGATCCTGAACTAAACCTAATTAAGGGCTATCTAGAACTGCTTCTAGCGGTAAATTTGCCCTTTTCCTCTCCCCAAAAAGCTATTGAGAATTTTCAAAGATATGCTGCCCCAACCTATTTGGTAGATAGAGGAGTAGCTATGGCTTATCGCGATCTCAAACAGTATGATAAATCTCTTGAATTTTTGGATAAAGCAATCGCCCAGAGTCCTGAGAATCCCGAATTATTTTATCTTAAGGGACAACTTTTGAGAATCAGGGGTCTTCAAGATAGCAATCCAGTTTATCTTCAAGAGTCTTTGAGTTATTTTGATAAAGCCAATCAAAAACGGGATCAATTGCCTAAAACTCTATTGATTCCACTAGATCATGATCGTCAAGCTGCTACAGATGAAGTAAAACAGTTGAAAGAGAAAAAAAGCTAATCTTTCCCCAAATTACTGTATTTTTTGCGACACCCATTGTCCTATGATTAAGCTAAACCCTTTGTCTGCGAGGATAAAAATGGCTATTAATACAGATAATTTTCCTATTGATCTTGGCTCCTATCGCATTGTTAAGCTAGATCCTAACAATCCTATTCTGAATGCTCAACAGAAAGAAGATCTACAATTTAATATTCAGCTGGCTCGTGATGCTATTGTCTTTTTCACCGCTACAGGCGCAGCTAGAGGAGTGGGCGGACACACTGGCGGTCCATATGATACAGTTCCTGAGGTTGTGCTTCTCGATGCCCTCTTCCATAGTCTGCCTGAGAAATTTGTGCCAATTTTCTTTGATGAGGCAGGACATAGGGTTGCTACACAATATCTGATGGCAGTATTACATGGTGAATTGCCAGCTGAAACTCTTCTGCACTACCGCGAAGCTCATTACAAACTTCCTGGACATCCTGAATTAGGCTTGACACCCGGGGTTAAATTTAGTTCAGGTAGACTGGGTCATCTCTGGCCCTATGTCAATGGGGTGGCCAAGGCTAATCCAGACAGGGTCGTATTTTGTCTAGGATCTGATGGTGCCCAACAAGAGGGAGACGATTCAGAAGCTGCGCGTTTTGCTGTTGCCCATGGACTCAATGTCAAGTTGCTACTAGATGACAATGATGTAACTATTGCTGGTCATCCTTCACAGTACCAACCTGGTTATGATCTTTCTCGCACCTTAGGTGGCCATGGCTTGCTCACCCTAGAGGGAAATGGAGAAGATCTCGACAATCTCTATAGTCGTCTTTGCCAAGCAATAACTACAGATGGTCCAGTTGCTCTTATCAACAAGCGCAAGATGTGTGTTGGAATAGAAGGCTTAGAAGGTGAAACAGAAGGACATGATGTAATTCCCCTTAAACTGGCAATCAATTACCTAGAAAAAAGAGGACATACTGCGGCGGTTGCTCATCTTAATACTGTTCCCAAATCCAATAATAGCTACAGTTTTCTAGGTTCTGGAACCAACTACAGCTCTAATCGCAATGTTTTTGGTGATGCGGTAGTTGATATTTTGAGCAGTTGGAGTGAAAGTGAGCGCAAAGAAAAAGTACTCTGCGTAGATAGCGATCTCGAGGGTTCCTGCGGGCTCAAGCAGATCCGTCAAGCCTATCCAGATATTTTTATCAGTGGCGGCATTATGGAAAGGGCAAACTTTTCAGCGGCGGCTGGTTTCGGTATGGAAAAGGGTAAACAGGGTATTTTTGGAACATTTAGTGCCTTTTTAGAGATGTGTATTTCCGAAATCACAATGGCTAGGCTCAATTATTCCAATGTTCTTTGCCATTTTTCCCATTCAGGTATTGATGATATGGCAGATAACACCTGTCACTTTGGTTTAAATAATTTCTATGCCGACAATGGACTAGAAGATGGTTATCAAACCCGTCTCTATTTTCCCGCCGATGGCAATCAGATGAAAGCTTGTGTCAAGGCTATTTTTAATGATAATGGTCTGCGCTTTGTTTTCTCTACTCGCTCCAAAGTACCCAATATCCTCAATAGCCAAGGCCAGGATTTCTATACCCCAGACTATACTTTTGTTTCAGGTAAAGATGAAGTTATCCGAGAAGGAAGCGCTGGTTATATTGTCAGCTTTGGAGAAGCTCTTTATCGCTCACTCGATGCAGTAGAAAGACTCAAAGCCCAAGGCATTGATGTTGGACTTATCAACAAGTCAACTCTCAATGTTGTAGATGAGGAGATGATTCAAAAAATCGGCAAGTCTCCCTTTGTTATAGTGGTTGAGTCATTTAACCGTAAAACTGGTTTAGGTAGTCGTTTTGGCTCTTGGTTATTAGAGCGCGGACTGGCTCCCAAATATGCCTATCTAGGTACTCACAAAGAAGGCTGTGGTGGTCTCTGGGAACAATATCCCTATCAGGGCATAGATCCTGAAGGAATCATCAGTCATGTTCGGGGATTAATCTAAAGATTCCTGTTAAAAAAAGCGGCCCCTATGTAAATTAGGGGCCGCTTTTTTAGTTTAGAGAGGAGACCTTAGTAGTCAAAGTCACCGCCGCCTGGACCACCAGGAGCTGCAGCTTTATCTTTCTCTGGTTTATCTACTACAATACACTCGGTAGTAAGAACCATGCCAGCAATAGAGGCAGCATTCTGTAGAGCAGAACGGGTAACTTTAGCAGGATCAACTACACCTATTTCAAACAGGTTGACATATTGGTTATTGGCAGCATCATAGCCAACATCAAATGCTTTCTCTTTGACACGCTCAGCAACAACAGCGCCGTTTTGACCAGCATTTTCAGCAATACGTTTTAAAGGAGCAGAAACAGCGCGAGAAACTATCAGGGCGCCAGTTAGCTCTTCGTCTTTCAGGTTAGCGTTAGCCCAGATTTCTAATTCGGGGGCTAAGTGAGCCAAGGTAGTACCACCACCTGGTACGATTCCCTCTTCTACAGCGGCTTTAGTGGCGTTGATTGCATCTTCTAGGCGAAGTTTGCGATCTTTCATTTCAGTTTCAGTTGCCGCGCCTACTTTAACTACAGCAACACCACCAGCTAATTTAGCCAGACGCTCTTGCAGTTTTTCTTTATCGTAGGAAGATTCAGTTTCTTCAATTTGACGACGGAGCAACTCACAACGGGCTTTAACCTGTTTTTCGTTGCCTTCAGCGACGATGGTAGTTGTATCTTTAGTGATAGTGATGCGGCGAGCTTTGCCAAGTTGTTCAACTTTGGTGGTATCTAGTTTGAGTCCAGCATCTTCAGAAATAACTTGACCGCCAGTTAAAACGGCAATATCTTCAAGCATTTGCTTACGACGATCCCCAAAACCAGGAGCTTTAACGGCAGCTACATTGAGAACGCCGCGCAGACGGTTGACCACTAGAGTAGCTAGAGCTTCTTTTTCGATATCCTCAGCTAATATCAAAAGAGGGCGACCACTACGGGCTACCTGCTCAAGAACTGGAACTAAATCTTGAACTAGAGCAATTTTCTTGTCGGTAATCAAGATTAAGGGCTCATCGAGAACCGCTTCCATTCTTTCAGTATCAGTAGCAAAGTAGGGAGAAATATAGCCCTTATCAAAGCGCATACCTTCAGTGACTTCTAGTTCAGTAGTCATTGATTTGCCTTCTTCTAAGGAGATAACGCCTTCTTTGCCTACTTTATCCATGGCTTCAGCAATCATACGGCCTACTTCTTCGTCGTTTCCAGCAGAGATGGAGGCAACTTGAGCGATAGCTTTAGAATCTTCAACAGGTCTGGCATGCTCTTTGATTTTTTCTACTAGGAAATCACTAGCTTTTTCAATACCGCGCTTGAGAGCGATAGGATTAGCTCCTGCAGCTACGTTGCGTAGACCTTCTTTGACAATGGCATGAGCCAAAACTGTAGCAGTAGTAGTACCATCTCCAGCTACATCATTGGTTTTAGAAGCTGCCTGACGAATTAAAGATACTCCTGTATTTTCTACGTGATCTTCTAATTCAATTTCTTTAGCGATAGTCACACCGTCATTGACGATTTGAGGAGCGCCAAATTTCTTTTCAAGCACCACGTTGCGACCTTTAGGTCCCAAGGTGACGGCAACAGCCTCAGCTAGAATGTCAATACCTTTTTCTAGAGCGCGGCGTGCCTCGTCATTGTAGATTATATATTTAGCCATTATTTGTTTCTCCTTAAAATATTAGTTAACAACAGCGAGAATATCTTTCTCAGAGAGTAAGACATAGTCTTCGCCAGCTAGTTTTACTTCAGTTCCAGCATACTTAGAATAGAGAACGCTATCGCCAACTTTGACTTCTAATGGAGCATAAGCGCCATCGTCTTTGCGTTTTCCAGGTCCTACGGAAACAACTTCTCCTACTTGGGGCTTTTCCTTAGCGTTATCAGGAAGCAAAATTCCACCAGCAGTTTTTTCTTCAGCAGGGCTGACTTTAACAAATACGCGATCACCTAAGGGTTTAACAGTAGTCACATTGATAGTAACTGTTGCCATATTTACATCCTCCTAAATTTTTTTAGCACTCTAGCCTTATGAGTGCTAATCTAGCTCAAAATGACCCCCTATGGCAACACCTTCATAAGTGTGGTTTTCCGAACTTGACTCAATTGGGCTGCCAGTAAAATAGCTTCTTCCAAGCTCTGGCTTTGGGCTGCGCCTTTTCCGGCAATATCAAAAGCAGTTCCATGATCGGGAGATGTTCTGACAAAAGGTAGTCCAATAGTAGTGTTAACAGCTAGATCAAAAGCTAATAACTTAACTGGGATCAATCCTTGGTCGTGATAAAGAGCGAGGTAGGCATCAGCAGCTGATGATTTTCCTGCTTGTTCTAGCCAGGCTCTGCCAGCTTTGATCCAGAGGGTATCAGGCGCAACAGGCCCGATTATCTCGATTGATGAATGGATTAAACGCTCTTTCTCAAGTAGGGGAATTAGCCAATTTTGCTCTTCGCTGCCTAATTTGCCACCTTCACCACTGTGAGGATTGATCCCGGCAATTGCAATACGAGGAGCATCTATTGCAAAATCCTCTCTCAATGATTTGATCAAGAGTCGAAGTTTAGTACTAATTAGCTCTGGGGTCAAGGTTGAAGGAACCTGGGCAAGGGGGATATGAGTTGTAGCTAGAAGTGTACGCCAGATCCAGTCAGTATTGGGGGATTTAGCTACAAAGAGCATGCCATAGTCGTTGATCGCTGCTTTTTCAGCCAGAACTTCCGTCTGTCCAGGATATTGGTGCCCTGCCATATGCCAAAACAATTTAGAAATTGGATTGGTCACAATACCACTAAAATTGCCCTGCAAAGTTTGCGCTATAGCAGAATCTAAATATTTGAAACTGGCATCTCCTGTTGCTTGATTGCCTAAACCAGGAGTAATTCTCTCTTTCAAGGGAGTATCAATTATTTTTAAATTAGCCGGATCAAGCATATTAAAGCTATGGCGATTGTCTTGATAGGTATCTTCTAGTACTTTTTGAGAGCCAAATATAGTAATTTGGCAGCTTGATTTAACCAGAGGATTGAGTAAAGCTTTGAGGGTAATTTCAGGTCCTATCCCAGCGGGATCGCCAATTGTCATTGCTAAATGTGGAAGTTCATTCATGTTCTTTCGGCCTTACAATATCCTAAGATTGTTCATAATAAATTTAAGGAAAATTCAGAAAATGTCTGCAGAAAGCATGTTATTCAATGGCGCTATTATCAGTGTTGGGATCGTATTTGCGGGTTTGGCCCTTGGATTTCTCATCCTCAAAGTCCAAAAAGGCTAAGCTGAGTAAATCTAAGTTTACTAATTTATCTTTTTATCTTTGGAGCAAGCGTCTGTATTATCACCGGTTGTTCAGAGCGCTTGTTCTTTATTAAGACAGAGTATCAGCAACATATAATCAATATATATTACAAAAAACCTAAAAACTTTAAATGTCAAATCCTTCTATAGAATTTTACGTTGGTATCAATGAGGAGCTAGAAAATGTCAGCCTCAGACGAAATAAAGCTACCGGGCAGCGAAACGTAGTGATGTTCTTTAGCAGGATCAAGGCAATAGAAAAATTTAATAGCTTTACGGGAAAAACTTACGGGGATTTGAGATTGACCGATGAAGAAGGTCAAATTATCGTAACTCCCTCTAGTATGAAGTTTATCTTCAAGGGAGAAGAAGGCGATGAAACCCAAAAAATAGAATGCGGTTTTCCCATAGATAGTGATGATAATTGGGAGAGATTCATGCGCTTTATGACCCGCTATGCCCAGTCCAACGGAATGGAGTACAAAGACAAATGAAAATCGCCATCACTGGAGCTACTGGGTTTATCGCAAAAGTTCTGGTAGATAAGCTACTTGAAGCCAATCATTCTTTATTACTTCTAGTTAGAAATCCAGAGCGAGCGCGCAATCTTTATCCCAATAAAAATCTTGAAATTGTCTCTTATGTAGCAAATCAAAGTGGTTCTTGGCAAGATAGTCTTGATGGCTGTGATGCTGTAATTAACTTAGCTGGAGAGCCAATAGCAGATCGTTGGAGTAATCAGTATAAACAAAAGATTTTGGAAAGCCGACAAATAGGCACTCAAAAAATTGTAGAAGCTATTGCTAAAGCTAGTTCTAAACCCAAAATTTTGATCAATGCTTCGGCTATAGGTTACTATGGCAGCAGCCAAAATGAGACTTTTGATGAAAATAGTGGTCCTGCTGAGGGTGATTTTCTCTCTCAAGTTTGTCAATTGTGGGAAGCCGAGGCAAAGCAAGCTAGCAATTTTGGCACTAGAGTAGCTATTTTAAGATTTGGCATTGTCTTGGGTTCTGGGGGTGGGGCTTTAGCTAGAATGCTGCCAGCTTTTGAGTTTTTTGCAGGCGGGCCTATTGGAACTGGAACTCAATGGTTTTCTTGGATACACATTCTAGATCTGGTTAATTTAATTATTTTCACCTTAGATCACTGCGAAATGGAGGGCTGTTACAATGCCACTGCCCCTAATCCAGTCAAAATGTTCCAGCTTTGTGAAACCTTGGCTAAAGTGCTCAATAGACCTTGCTGGCTTCCGGTACCAAGTATTGCTATGGAGTTACTTTTAGGTGAAGGGGCCCAAGTTGTCCTACAAGGACAAAAGGTCTTACCGAAAAGAACATTAGATGCTGGTTTTACCTATAATTACCCAGATTTAGAGCAAGCTCTCAAGCAAATCATTCTCCCCTAATTTCCGTTGCTCTTTAAGCGATCACTCAGTATCTTGAATATTTCTTCAGAGATCTGAGCCTTTAGGGCGCGCCCCAGTCTGTTTTTGTTTTTGGCATTTTTTAGACAGTCCGAGCAACGGCAAATGTAAGCTGAGCGGCCCATCCCTTGATCTAATTCAATTTGCTTGCTAGAGCCAGCGAGCCTGATAATGCGCCAAAACTCTTGCTTGGGGGCTATCTTACGGCAGCTAACACAACGGCGATAGTTAGGCAACATGCAATTTTAACTATCTTGGGTTGGTTCACTAGGGGTTTTTCCTTCTTGCTCTGCTTTATATTGTTTAGTTTCTTTAATATCAATTTTCCAACCAGTCAAACGGGCTGCTAGACGGACATTTTGTCCTTCTTTGCCAATAGCCAAACTGAGCTGATTTTCCCCTACTAAGACCAAAGCTTGGCGTTCTTCTCCATTGACTAGGATTACCTGATCGATTTTGGCTGGAGAGAGAGAATTGGCAATATAGGTAGCCGGATCTGGTGACCAACGTATTACATCGATTTTTTCGCCCTTGAGCTCATTGACAACGGACTGGATTCTAGAGCCTCTAGCTCCAATACATGCTCCAACTGGATCTACATCTCTTTCTAAGGTATCAACTGCAATTTTAGTTCTCGGACCTGGTCGAAAAGAGGGAGGATTGGCCTCTCTAGAAACTGCGATGATCCGAACTATCTCTTCTTCAATTTCTGGAACCTCAATGGTAAAGAGTTCTACAACCAGTCCTGCTGCTGCTCTAGAGACAATTAACTGTGGACCTTTTTGTGAACCTTCTCGAACTCTCTTGAGGTAAACTTTCAAAGTTGAATTGGTTCGATAGTTGTCGTTGGGTAGTTGTTCTTTTTTGGGTAGTTCTGCTTCGACTTCAGCCTGTCCGTAGGCACTTTGCACTGCCATAATTACATTTTGTTTCTCAAAGCGAATCACTCTAGCTTGCAAGACAGTCTCTTGCAATTCGGAAAATTCCTCTTGGATCATTTTGCGTTGCTGATCGCGCAATTGTTGAAGCAATACTTGTTTGGTCTGCATTGCTGCCATACGGCCAAATTCTTTCTGGCTGGGAGTTACGTCTGAGACAACTTCATCGCCTAATTGAGCCTGAGCCTCTTTGGCAATATCGAGTACTTCTTCTAGGGAAATTTCATGATCACTATTTACGACATTTTCTACTATTCTCTTCATTGCCAGAACACGAAATCCTTCTTCTTCCATGTCTAGTTGAACTTCAAAATTGTCAAAATAGTCTTCTTGGAATTGGTGTCCAGTACCCTGTGAGCGGCGATAGCGTTGATAACCTTTTAAAAGAGCCTCTCTAAGTGCCTCAGCTACTGCTGATTTAGGAAGATTATTGTAAAGATGACTTATTTCATCTATCATCGTCCTTAGGCCTGGTAGGGTTATAAGAGACATTGGGAACTCCTTGTATATTTATTTGTTAGTATTTTTAGTTAGTAAGTTCTACGGATTCAATAATCTGCACTGGAATCTCAACTATACGTCCTTTTTGGTTGAGGTAAAGCTTTTGGGAATCCCTCTTCTGTAAGGTTCCTCGCCATTGCTGGTGGTTTTCATCGGTAACGGTGGTGGTCACAAGGACAGCAAAACCTCTAAAGGAAATAAAGTCTCGCTCGCTGGATAACAATTTTGAAACTCCTGGGCTGGAAATTTCCAGAACATAGGCCTCGGGTATTGTCACTTGCTGATCTAGAATTTCTTCTAGCGCTCGGCTCATCTGTTCACAATCGTTAAGTCCTGTTTCTTGAGCAGAGTTACGAATATTAATGCGCAATATAGCCGGTCGTTTGTTGCTCTGAAATACAACATCTACGATTTCTAGATTGAGTCTTTTAGCTATAGGCTCTGCTAATTCTATAATTTGCGGAATTATAGGATGCGTCATTGTAATCACATTGAAAAGAAAAGGCCAAAGCTGAGCAATAAAAAAAGCGGGCTAGCCCCACTCTCTCTAAGATCATTTATTCTAGCTTTTGAGCTAAATGCTTGTCTCATTAACTAGTCTAGCAAATTTTGTGGTTCTCTCCAAAAAGATCAAATGGGATTAACCTATAATACTTAATGTTGGGAATTTGCTCAACATTGGGTAGATATGGGCTCAGCAGTCAAATATAACTTTCAACTTTTTGAAAAGTTAACTCGGGAGAATTCATCTTGTTTAAAATTTCTGGTAAGTTTTCCAAGGCTTTATTTTTAGTCCCTGCAGGGTTAATTGTTCTACTAGGTATTGCTATTGCTGGACATTTGTCATCGCGCTCTAATGTACCTATCACCGCAGAAGAGCTTGCCGCCCCTGCTCCAAAAATAGATGATCCCCAACTGTCTCAATTGGCCAATTCTTCAACCAATTCTTTAGAAAGAAGCAGGGCACGTTATCTTTTAGCGATGAGTTTGCTAAAAAAATACCAAGGTGGTCAAGCGCTCAAGCAGTTAAATGGACTTGAACAAGATTACTCAACTATGCAGCCCTATATTTGGCTCAAGCAAGGCCGCGCTCTTCAATTAACCAACGAGCTCAAAAGTGCCTCGGAGATTTGGCAAAAGGTGGCTAAAACCTATAAAAATAGCCCAATCGAAGCTGAAGCACTCTATAGACTAAATGCCATTGATCCCAAATACGGAGATCAGGCAATCAGCCAATATCCTGATTATCCCCTGAGTGGGGATATTCTGCGAGATCGTCTAAAGCAAAACCCAAACCAACCGAATCTTCTGAGGATTTTAGCTGACTCTAATCCAAATGCTTCAGCCCAAATTGCCAATACTTTAATCAAACAATATTCAAATCAGCTCACAGCAAAAGACTGGGACAATATTGCTACAGGTTATTGGCAGCAGCCAGATTATCAAAAGGCAATTTTGGCATATGGCAAAGCTACAAAAAATCCTACCAATCTCTATCGTCTCTCTAGAAGCTTGCAGTTAAGCAATAAAAAAGAAGCCGCCAAGTCCCAATATCTAAATTTAGTTAAGACTTTTCCCAAATCAGAGGAAGCTCCAAAAGCTTTACTTCGGTTATCTAAGCTCTCTCAAAATCAAGAGGCAATAGGCTATTTGGATAGACTGATAGCTCAATATCCACAAGAATCTGCCCAAGCACTTCAAGAAAAGGCGCAAATTCTAGAAAAACTGGGAAATCAAAAATCTGCTAGTGATACCTATCAAACTCTGCTCAAAAAATATCCTGATAGTGATCCTGCTAGTGAATATCGTTGGAAAATGGCCTTTCGTTTCTCTCAAAAGGGAGATTTAAAGAATGCCATTGCTTGGGCAACGACTATCTTGGATCAAAATTCAACTAGTCCAGTAGCACCCAAGGCAAGTTATTGGTTGGGCAAATGGTCCAAACAACAAGGCAGCAATCAGCGCTCAGAGCAATTTTTCAAGCAAACTATTGTCAAATATCCTCAGTCTTATTATGCTTGGCGCTCAGCTGTTAATTTAGGTGCCAATGTAGGAGATTTCAATAATGTAGGACTCAAAAAAGTAACAGTAGAAATTCCTCAGCAAGATCCCCAGCCTGCTTCAGGTTCAATCCTCTTTAAAGAACTCTTTAAACTCAGGCAGTGGTCAGATGCCCAGAGATTATATCAAGGGGAAATGGCAGCTAAAAAATCACCAGATGTAAATGATTTATTTACAGGGGCAATCTTAGAAACCAAGAAAAACCACTTCATGCAGGCCAATAATATTATTTTGGATCTCAAAAAAAGAGATTTTCCGCAAGATCAACAACAGTTGCAATCCCTTAGAGAAAATTCCGATTATTGGTATACTCTTTTTCCCTTCCCTTATCAAGAAGAGATTGTCAGTAATTCGCAAAAAAATAAACTTAATCCTTTGCTAGTTACCGCATTGATGCGACAGGAGTCGGCTTTTCAGCCTGATGTGAAATCTCCCGTCGGAGCGGTGGGGCTGATGCAATTAATGCCAGCTACAGCCAAAATGGTAGCATCTCAAATAAAACTGCCCCAATATTCTTTAGTTAACCCAAAAGATAATATTGCCCTAGGTACTTTGTATCTTAAGCATACTCACGAGCACTATAAAAATGATTCCATGTTAGCAGTTGCTAGTTATAATGCAGGTCCTGGTAATGTCAGTAAATGGATCAAGCAATATGGACTCAAAGACCATGATGCCTTTGTCGAAAAAATACCTTTTGAGGAAACCCAAAAATATGTAGAGGCGGTATTTGGCAATTACTGGAACTACCTGCGCCTCTACAATCCTGAAGTAGCCGGATGGATCAATAAAATCTCTAGTTAATTTCTAAAGAGTAGATTCTTCAGGAGATTCCTCTACAGGTGTTGGCGCTTCAACTACTACTGTTGGCGCTTCAACTACTACTGCTGGTTCTGTTTCTTCTACAACTGGATTATTGACATCTTTGAGTTTGGTAGTTAAGTAGCGAATTACTTCATCGCTTAGTCGCATACTTCTTTCAAGTGGTGCAACCTGCTTACCATCTCCACTGTAGTTAACCTGAACGTAAACACCATCAGTATATTTTTTGATGGGGTAGGCTAGACGGCGCTTACCTAGGGTTTTGCTTGAGATATTCTCAGCATTATAATCATTTAGAAGAGATTGATACTTGCCGACTTCCTGCTGGACTTGCTCTTCAGTAAGATCAGCGCGTAAGATATACATTAACTCATAGTTGGAACTCATTTATTTTTCTCCTTATGGACTATTTTGGCTTCTCAGTATTTTCCAAGAAGCAAGGATCCACTATATTACTATTAAAGTGATGGCTTTGACTAGATTTGATTTTTGATTACTATGGTACAGCGTTATGTCAGAGTTAAAGATAATTCAGGTGAAGTTTATTATGGCAGGCTTAATTTAAATCATTCTGTAGATTTACTCGATGGACCTCCTTGGTTAGGTGGGAGTTCACTAGATAGAGCATTAGCTCAAGAGAGTTATCAGCTGTTGGCTCCTTGTTTACCCTCTAAAATCATTGCTGTAGGTAAAAATTATGCAGACCATGCTGCCGAAATGGGCAGTGAGCCTCCTAGTGAACCAATAATTTTTCTAAAGCCTACTACCACGGTGATTTCTCAAGGGCAATCTATTCGTTATCCTAGAATTGCCACTAGAGTAGATTATGAGGGTGAGCTGGCTTTGGTGATTGGCCAATCTTGCAAAGACTGCGATATCTATCAAGCACGTAATAATATATGGGGTTATACTATCGCCAATGATGTTACGGCTAGGGACTTGCAAAGATCCGATGGACAATGGACTAGGGCTAAGAGTTTTGATACCTTCTGTCCACTAGGACCTTGGATTGTGCGTGAATTAAATCAAGACGCGAGAATTCAGACCTTTCTCAATGATGAGTCTAATCCAAGGCAATCGGACCTAATCAGCCAGATGTCCTTTCCACCAGAGTTTTTGGTTTACTATATTTCGCAGATAATGACTCTATTTCCTGGAGATATTATTTTAACTGGTACGCCTCAAGGTGTTGGCCAAATGAAATCGGGAGATACAGTTAAAGTTGAAATTGAGGGAATTGGCAGCCTTAGTAATCCAGTAGTTGCTGGATTGGACTGGATTTGTGTCACCAGCGAACTTGATTATAGGCTACCTCAGAAATAGTTGGGATTTCAGCGTATTTTCCTAAAACAGAAGAAAGTATTGAGTATAAACAAGCTAGTATAGTTGCCAAAAATGCCATATTGAAGAGAGTTTCTAAAATTAAGTTTAAGCCAGTCAGATTGGGGAATATTCCCAAAATTAAGCCAAAAACTGCCAGCAAAATATCCATCAAGAGAGCCTGCATGGTGTTAAAACGAATAAAATGGGGAATTTTGTCGTTTCGTACTATTGCTAAGAACAAAATAAAAAATATAATTAATTCTGCAAAGGGAACAGACTGATAGACTTTAATAAAGGGAGACATCAGAGTAAAGTAGACAGCCTTGATTTGGGGAAACTGCTGAAAAAGAAAAGAGCCAAATGGAGCTGCGCTAAGCAGAGGAACTACATAGACTAGAGAGGAAAAGAAACGATCTTTAAAATTTGTCGAGCTTCGCCAAACCATAAAAATAAACTCCGATAAAATCTGCGCAATAATAAAACTATTCTAGCTAACGAGTGAGGTTTTGCCTTGGGTAAAAATCAGAATCCTCAAGTGCGTCAACAATAAGGTATATTCAAAATATAAGGCTTTAAAAGGAGAGATATAAAGTGCTTACTTTAAAAATAGCAGTCTATATTGTGGTATTTTTCTTCATTGGAATATTTGTTTTTGGCTTGTTATCAAGCGATCCATCCCGTAATCCTGGACAGAAAAATCTTGACTAGTGATTCTCCCTTGAGAGAGTTGAAGTTTCAGTAGACGGGAACAATCCCGTCTTTTTTAGTTTCCTAAGAGAGAGAAATTCTGTGATGATTGATGTTCCCATTTTTTTTATTAGCCCAACTACAGTTGTCTTCCCCTGCCGAAAATGATTCGGCAAAGGCCCTGCCAACAGAAATGCAAAAAGACGCAAGCATACTGGGTGAACCGATCACAGTAGGTGGTACCGATATTGGGGGACTAAGTTCAAACAGAATAAAATATCTGCGCGCTCGTGATCGCCTTGGCAAGGTTCAAAGCTTTTTACTAACTCAAGCCAAAAAAGACGAAAATGAACCTCAACCTACCCAAGTTCTAGAGTTAATTTCTGACGAGCAGCAATATAATAGTCAAGAAAATACCATCACAGCCAAAGGACATGTCCAGCTTAACTTTGGCGATTCTATTCTTGTCGCTGATCATCTCAGGGTAAATTTGAGAGACAATCTGGCCGTAGCCGAAGGAGATGTAATCCTTAAAAGGGGGCAGCAGGTTTTAAGGGGCAAGCGTTTTGAATACTATTTTTCCCAAGATCGAGGGGTAGTATTTGAAGCTAATGGTGAAATTTATCAACCCTCAACCAGTCGAGATCTAAGAGCAAATTTACCCAATGTTACTAACTATGGTCTCTATTCAGGTTTGAGCCTGAATGATAGATTATCTCTCAATCAACCTCTCCAGCGTGTTACAACAGCAGGTGGTTTTGAGTTTGTGGCTGGAGATACCCCCGGAGTTGAGCAACAGTCCGAAACAGGCAGCCGGTCAGCTCAAGGTGGTGGCGCAGTTAATCGGGTACGATTCCAGGCCCAGCGGATAGATTTTGATGGGCGGGAATGGACAGCTCAAAAGATCCGTCTGACCAATGATCCTTTCTCCCCACCAGAACTGGAAATTCAAGCAGACCGGGCTGAGTTTCGCTCTTTAGATCCCCTAATGAATGAAGTGCGCTTTGCCAATTCAGTGGTGGTTTTTGATCAGACTAATCCTATCCCCCTGTTGCAAAATATCCTGATAGTTGATCGCAAAGATCGTGAACCAGGTTATTTATCTTTTGGTTTTGATGGGGAAAATAGGGGGGGCTTTTATATTCAGGGTAATTTTGATCTTGTTAATAATGACTCTGTCAGATTTACCTTAAGTCCTCAATATTTGATCCAAAAGGCTATTTCGCCTTCTTCTTTCCCACAAGCTAATCCAACCAATAGTCCAGAATGTGGCTTTTGTTCTTCTGTCTTTGGCTTACTGAGTAATCTAAATGTCAAGTTTGATGAGCGCTTTAGTTTTAACGGAATTGTCTCTCTTTCTAGCTTGGAACTCAATCAACTAGGTAGCTACACCAGAGCGCAATTAGAACTAAAGCAGTTGATTGGCGATCTTGCTCATCCTTATGATCTGCGCGCGCAATACAACTATCGTCAACAGCTTTTTAACGGTTCTCTGGGCTATCAAACAGTCAACAATAGCTATGGACTGCTGCTTGTTTCACCTACAATACCTTTGGGAACATCCCAGATTTACCTGAACTTTCAGGTATCAGTGCAAGATATTCAAGCTCCTACAGATCGCAGTTATCTTCTACCGGCTAATGCCACTAATGACCTACTTGATTTAGTTCGCTATCAAGGAGCAGTATCTCTCAATCGTACTTTTACCCTATGGCTAGGCAACGCTTTACCGCCAACTCAAGAAGGAGGTTTGAAATATACTCCAGTACCAGTTCAGCCTTATATTAAACTAAATTTGGGACTGAGTACTGTGGATAATCTCTACAGCAATGGAGATAACCAAGGCTCTCTCAGTGGAACTGTTAGGCTATTTGGTCAATTTGGCAATTTTTCCCGTCCTTATTTTGACTATACAGGTTTTGATGTCAGTTTCACTCAAGGTCTGGTAGGCAACTCTTCTCCTTTCTTGTTTGATCGTTATGTTGATACTCAGGTAGTGACCTTGGGGATCACTCAGCAGATCTATGGACCAATTAGATTTGGAATTCAGAGCTCATACAGTTTGACTGCCGGCAAGGAAATCTCTACTGACTACTTTATAGAATATAGCCGTCGTACCTACAACATACTAATTCGCTATAATCCGATATTAGAATTAGGATCTATTAATCTGAGAATCAGTGATTTTAATTGGAATGGCAATCCAGGAAGATTTGAAGGAAGCCAAGTGCAGCCTGTAGTGCAAGGGGTGACACGTTAATCGGTTTTCCAAAAAATATAGGAAGCTATCCCCTTACAGATTGCTTCCTACACTAATAAATTTTCAATTGTTAAAAATCAGTCTTTGTTAAACCCTAAGAGTCTGTCTAGCAGGCTGAGGCTTTTGTTTGGTATGGCTAGCTATTGGGTTTTTGCTAAAATTCTCAAATTTTTCGTGATCAGCAAAAGGATCTTGAATTTGAGAGCAGGCCTGCCAATTAGCTTGTACTAAAACATTGAATAGTTCACAGTTACCACCTCTGTGACCTTCAGTATCATAAAAACGACAGTACCTACAGGACCCTGTCAAATAGTCTATTTTCTTCATAGCATGTTAAAAATTGATCCCGGAAAGTATCGAGTGCCCCTATCAATTAATTCTCACTTATATCCATGGACACTTTTAACTGACAATAAACACTTGTAACCTATATTCTTTAAGTGTTTTCTCTAGGTTTTTTTTCTATAAAGGCTTTATTATTTTTTAACTTTCTTGTTACAGTTATCAACAAGGATAATGTTTTTGGTAAAAAAAAATACAAAATTCTAGTGTTGTGCATGACTACTAAATGGGGATCAAGGCTTTAACCTTTGCCAACTGTAGATAAAGTCAAATCAAAAAATAAAGTATAATTCTCTATTAAGCTATTGTATTGCTCTGCTTTCTAGTCATTTACACGCAAATTAAGCTCAGTTTGTTGATCTTTATTAAGAAATATAAAGCTATTCTTTGCTCTTTATTTTTCAGACCAAATTTGCACGATACAACAGGAGCAAATTCCCCATCTTTCTATCTCGAACGTCTTAGCTGGGATCTGACATTTGGGGCAAAGTTGTGATGTCTCTATTTGATTAGTAAGTGGGCTAGATTCTCTCAACCAGTGAGCGCTTGAAAATCTGATATCCTCAACAGGCTCATCTAAAAGCAGCGATAACTTTTTTTTAAGCTGATACCTCTGGAGTGAAAGTGTCTGGGCCCAGGCGGCACTGGAGGTTGCGACCGATAATATTTCCCTTTGAAGATAAAGAGCTCGAGTGTGCTTAGCCGTATTGGGGGAAACTACTTGGAGCCAGCAGTTGACTAGATGACGATGTCTTTTAACGTTATCCCAGGGGATGGTTTGATCCTGTTCTAATCGTTTTAGTAATTTAGATAGTGAATCAAAAGACATTTAGAATTTAGATTATGTCAAAATATCTTATAAAGATAGTGTAAGCATGAATGATCCACAAAACATAGGTAATAACCAAAAACAGCTAGAGCGATTTACGAGTTTTTTCACCGCCTGGACTGTTGCAGGATTAGGAGCCATCTTGCTTAGTAACATTCTACTTATTCATAGTCAGCAGCAGATCAAATTGGCTAAGCAGGCAAAACGGGTTGTTGCCAAAGAGCTAAAAACAGATATTTCTCCAAAAATTCAACTTCAATCGCTAAGTTTGCTCAAAGTTCCAGAGCGAAAAGTTCAATCTTTCCCTATCAAGGCTAAGCTAAATTTGGTTGATACTCTACTGCCTAAGCCCAAGCCTCAACCCAAAGAGCAAGGAAAACTTTTTCAGATACAATCTCAAATACCCAAAGATAAGCCCCCTGCAAGCAACCTTAGCTTTAATTATCGAACCAGAGCCAAAATGCAGGCTATCAAAAATAAACAAGATCCTAGCGAAATAATCAATAAACTCACTAAATTGCAACAAGAGAGACTTGAGCAGGCATCAGAAACAAAAAGATAGTCTCTCTCTTCTTGCTACCAGTTTAACTATTTAGCCCAGCCATTTTGAGCTTCTCCTAAATTGAAATTTCCAATACCTCACTATCGTCTATAGAAAATAAACTCAATGTCAAACGACAAGCCGTCGTTTTTTTGTGATAAAATTTACAAAGAGTGCAATTTTAGCAGTGTACTTGCTAAATAGTCAAACGACAGGATGTCGAACATAATTATTTTTTTTTACAGGACTCTGAAAAAATGTCAAGAAAATTCACATTAGCTATTTCACTGGCACTTTCTTTGGTGATCAGTTTTTTTGTAGTGATATCACCTGCTTCTGCTGACACTTTTGAGGTCAAGATGGGCGCCGATAACGGAATGTTAAAATTTGAACCTTCCGCATTGACTATTCATAAAGGCGATACAGTTAAGTGGGTTAACAACAAACTGTCTCCTCACAATGTTGTTTTTGATCCTGCAAAGAGCCCAGCAGATGCTACTAGCATTTCGCACAAAGCTCTGGTTTTTTCTCCTGGTGAATCTTTCACTACCACTTTTGATCAAGTTGGTACTTATGCCTACTATTGTGAGCCACACCGCGGTGCTGGTATGGTTGCCACAATCACTGTAGAGTAGATTTTCCAACTTTCTTTTTTGAAAAAAACCCACTCTTATTTTTAAAATAGGGGTGGGTTTTTTTATGATGATTTTAAACTATCTCAAAAAAAGCTTCATCTATTTCGTAGCCTAGCATTTGGGTCATTGCCTTTAAACGATTGTTGGTCGGAATGTTTTTACACTTGAGCCAGTCATTCAAGATAAATATTTTGTGCATTACAAAAATTTCTAGAGCTATAGGATTGTATTTAATCCCTTCGGTTTTGTTAAATTCATGGGGTAGTAACATGGCTGTGTATCTTGCTAGTTCGCCCTCTTGCCAGTTGAGAAAAAAAGGTAACCAAGGATAAACAGAATCTAGTCTAATGAACCAGAGTCTTACTTCGGGTATTTCTGATAATTCTCGAGGATCACTTTGTTCTCGAGGAAAATCTATATTGAAAGTGATAGCCTGTTCAAATTCCAAAAAGCGATCTTCTTTCAAAAGTTGCTCTAAAAAGTCCCCAACTGGGGAAATATCCAATTGTCTCAGATGATCTTGTAATAGATCTATAGTAGTAGTCATAGCTAAATAAAGTTAAATTATTAAAATTCAGCATTACCAGGAGTGCGAGGAAAAGGAATCACATCTCTAATATTAGCCATGCCGGTTATCAGTTGAATGAGTCTTTCAAAGCCTAATCCAAAACCAGCATGGGGTACGGTTCCATAACGTCGCAGATCCAGATACCACCATAGCTCACTTGCGGGAATATCATTTGCCAACATTCTCTTTTCAAGAATATCTAATCTTTCTTCTCTCTGGGATCCGCCAATAATCTCACCTATTTTGGGCACTAGAATATCCATTGCAGCTACTGTTTGATCGTCATCATTGAGTCTCATATAAAAAGCCTTGATCCCTTTGGGATAATTAGTGACAATTACAGGTTTTTTAAAGAGCTCTTCGGCAAGATAGCGCTCATGTTCAGATTGGAGATCTACGCCCCACTCTACAGGGTATTCAAAAGTTTTGTTTGATTTGAGTAGCAATTCTACTGCTTCTGTATAGGTAATTCGCGCGAACTGGTGATTGATGATATTTTCTGCCGTAGCCAAGACACTTTGATCAATACGCTCATTAAAAAACTCCATATCCTCTTGGCAGTTTTCCAGCACGCTCTTAAATATCTCTTTCAAAAAAGACTCAGCTAAATCTTGATCCCCGTAGATATCACAAAAGGCCATCTCCGGTTCAACCATCCAAAATTCAGCGAGATGTCTGGATGTATTGGAATTTTCTGCTCGAAAAGTTGGCCCAAAAGTATAGACGTTGCTAAAAGCCATAGCCATCACCTCGGCTTCTAACTGTCCACTGACAGTCAGGTAGGCTTTTTTTCCAAAAAAATCTTGACTATAGTCAATTTTGCCTGTTAAACGCTCTAGGTCTAAACTTGTCACGTTAAACATCTCACCTGCTCCCTCACAGTCACTAGCGGTGATAATTGGAGATTGTATCCAGAGAAAACCGCGCTCTTGAAAAAATTTGTGGATAGCATTAGCCGCAGTGTTTCTGACACGCATCACTGCCCCTATCGTATTTGTGCGAGGACGAAGATGTCCAATGGTTCTGAGAAACTCAAAAGAGTGACGCTTTTTTTGTAGGGGATAATCTTGAGGATCCGCTTCCCCATACACAATTAGCGAGGTTGCTTTTAATTCTAAATTCTGACCCTTACTTGGAGATGTGCTCAAGATCCCTGTGACTTGAAGTGAGGCTCCGGTATTTAACCGCTTGAGCAATGTTTCATATTCACCCAGGTTTGACTCTAGAATAATTTGCAGATTAGACAGGCAGGAGCCATCATTGACTTCCAAAAAACTAAACTCCTTGAGTTCTCTTTTGGTGCGTACCCAGCCAGCTACTGTCAACTCCTCTCCCGGCTTGCCTCGTCTTATAATCTCCGCAATACGTCTCATGCTCTCAAAGTGCTAACTCTACTCTTAGAGTTTAGCATGTTAGCTCAAATAGGACTTTTAGGGTTAAGTTCAGCGCCTATCTCGCGAGCCGCCCTCTCCAACATCGATTGACGACGTTTTTTGACGACTTGGTGATGGCGAGCCATTAACTCTCTTGCTTGTTCTTGGGTAGACATCTTTTTCTCCTTTTTCTTTTTTGCCTTACTTTATTGTAACAATTAAATCTGTATATTTAAATACATTATTTGGATATAGTTGCATTTTCTTGGAGCGATTCTTCTCTAGGCTAGGATAGAAATAGCCTAGAAAAGGAGAAAGGGCACCTTGGATAGAATTTTTTCTAAAGTAGTAAGTTTTAATCGCTCAGGATTGGGGGGATGCTTGATTAGCTTGATCCTCTTTGGTCTGTTTTTAGGGGCGATAGGATTAGGCTGGCTAGTTCATGGATTGTTGATTATTGGATTAATAGCTCTATTTTTGCCACCATTGCTTTGGTTTGCTTTTAGTTGGTGGCTAAAGCGCAAGATAGTACAATCTGAATGTCCTGTCTGTCAGTATGAATTCATGAGCTTTAAATCAAGCGAGTTTGCTTGTCCTAGCTGTGGGGAGTCGCTTGTTGTTGAAGGTGGAAAGTTTAAACGCCTAAGCTCACTTGGGGCAATTGATGTTCAAGTGGTTGATGTTGTAAATGACTAAATATAGAACATTATGCCTTGATTTGTTTTGAGATCTCGCAATCTGCAGAGCTCTTCTAGAGAGTAGTTATCTAAAAGTGATTGCGAAGAAGAATCCACCTTTGCCCAGCTCTCTCTGATTACTATCATCTCTACTGTAAGTGGTTCGCTATTATCAACAACCTTCTGCTCACCTTCAATCAATCTCACTATCTCCAGCAGAGAAATATTGCGAGGCTCACGAGCGAGTGTATAGCCTCCTTTTGCTCCTCTGATACTTTTGAGTAAGCCCCCTCTGCGCAGTACGGCCAATATCTGCTCGAGATATCGCTCAGGTATAGGGTGTTTTGTGGTGATTTCGCCAGTTGTCACGGGCTTTTTGTTGTCAGTCTGACTGGCAATTTCTAAAAGAGCTACCAGAGCATATTCCACTTTAGGTGGCAACTCTAAGAGTGTGTAGTTGTACTTATTCAAAATTCAATCGAGATATATTACACTATCAATAATTTAGCCTGTTTAGAGCTCAATTGGCTGATTCTATTTGCGCTTCAATATCGGCAATTACTAGAACAGTTTTAACAAGAGAATCAGGGTTAAGGCTGATTGAATCAATTCCTTGTCTGACTAAAAACTCCGCAAATTCGGGATAGTCACTAGGAGCTTGCCCACAAATTCCTACTTTTTTGCCATTTTTGTGAACTGTTTGGATAAATTGGCTAATCATTCTTTTGACAGCTTCATTGCGCTCATCAAACAATTGCGCCACCAAAGCAGAGTCTCGGTCAAGTCCTAGGATTAACTGGGTTAAATCATTTGAGCCAATGGAAAAACCATCAAAAATTTGGCAAAATTCATCCGCCAAGATGACATTACTGGGAATTTCACACATCATGTAAATTTGTAGTCCATTTTTCCCCTGTTTTAGACCATAATTTTCCATTTCCAGCAGGACCCTTGCTCCTTCTGCTGGAGTGCGACAAAAGGGAACCATCGGGATGATATTGGTTAAACCCATCTGTTGGCGGACTTTTTTAATAGCCTCACATTCCAAACTATAAGCCTTTTTGTACTTAGGATCGTAATAGCGCGATGCCCCGCGCCAGCCGAGCATGGGATTTTCTTCAATTGGCTCAAAATCTTTGCCTCCTAATAAACTGGCATATTCATTGCTTTTGAAATCAGACATCCTGACGATTACCGCAAGGGGGTAAAAGGCAGCGGCAATCATTGCTATTCCACTAGAGAGTTTCTCTATAAAAAAGTCGCTAGCACTGCGATAACCGATAGTTAAGCTTTCAATTTTGGCTTTAACAACAGGGTCACTGATTTTCTCGCTTTCTAATAGAGCCAGAGGATGAACCCCAATATGATTATTGATGATAAATTCAAGCCTAGCTAGACCCACACCATCGCAGGGAATCGCAGCAAGAGAGAATATAACTTCTGGATTGCCGACATTCATCAATATTTTGGTGCGAGTTTTGGGCAAATATTCTAATTCCGTTGTTTGTAGCTGATAGGGAATTATGCCTTGATAGACATGCCCTTGCTCTCCTTGAGCGCAGGATACTGTGAGCTCTTGTCCATTTTTGATAATATCGGTTGCATTGCCACAGCCAACTACCGCTGGTATTCCCAATTCACGAGCAATAATAGCAGCATGGCAAGTCCGACCACCTTGATCTGTAATAATAGCGCTGGCTTTTTTCATGATCGGCTCCCAGTCAGGATCGGTCTGTCTGGTTACTAAGACTTCTCCTTGTTCAAAAGCTGCTAATTTTTGGACATCGAGAATTACTCTAGCTTTGCCACTGCCTATCATCTCGCCGACTGCTCGACCTGTCAGGAGAAGCTCACCTTGGCCTTGGAGGAGATAATTAGAAAGTATTTGTTGGCTCTTGAGAGATTGGACTGTTTCAGGTCTCGCTTGTACTATAAATAGTTCGCCAGTTACTCCATCTTTGGCCCATTCAATATCCATAGGGGTATTGTTGCCATTGATTTGAGAATAATGCTGCTCTATGATGCAGGCCCAGCGGGCTAATGCCAATATATCGCTATCTTCTAAAGCATATCTGCTGCGATCTTCGGCTGCTACTGGAATATTTTTGGTCTGTTTGCCACTACCTTGTTCATAGACCATTTTTATTTCTTTGCTACCTAATCTTTTTTCTAAAATAGGGCTGTAACCTTTTAAAAGAGTAGGTTTGAACACCAGATATTCATCGGGATTGACCGCTCCTTGTACTATATTTTCGCCCAGACCATAGGAAGCCGTAATCAGTACATTATTTTTAAAGCCTGTTTCTGTGTCAATGGAGAACATCACTCCTGAAGTGGCCAAATCAGAGCGAATCATTTTTTGTATACCAACAGAGAGACCAACTTCTAGGTGATCATAACCTCTCGCTGCTCGGTAAGAAATTGCTCTATCAGTAAATAAAGAAGCAAAACATTGATGAGTCGCTGTCAAAACAGACCAAACTCCATGCACATTGAGGTATGTTTCCTGTTGGCCGGCAAAACTAGCATCGGGTAAATCCTCAGCCGTAGCTGAAGAGCGAACCGCTACAGCTACACTATCTTGAGGTAACAGTTCCAGATAAGCTTGAGTGATGGCTTGTTCTAATTCTTTAGGTAGTGGCGCATTCAAGATTAAAGTCCTAGCTTGACGACCATGCTCTCGCAAATTATCAATATCGCTGACATCAAGAGTTGAAAAAAGTTGGGCTAATTTGCGATCTAGATCTGAATATTGCAAAAAAAGACGATAGGCATAAGCTGTGGTGGCAAAACCATCAGGGATTTTAATTCCCAAAGGAGCTAAATTGACGATCATCTCTCCTAGCGAGGCATTTTTCCCCCCTACTGTTGCGATATCTTTAATGCCTATTTGGTTAAATTGGAGAATCAGCGCCTTATCTTTGTCAATCTGAACCATAAATTGCAAGTGCTCTGGTTAATCTTTTTCTATTCTGGCATTTGACTTGCTTGTCTCTGTGGGCTTGTTACTAGTTTGTAAATTATTACTACTCCAAAAATCGGGCATAATGAGAAAAACTACAGTTTTAACTTTTTTTGAGACTATGTCGATTGCAACTACTATGGATGCGCCCAAAGAGGGACTGCCAGTGACCATTATTACTGGGTTTTTAGGCAGCGGCAAAACTAGCCTACTCAACCACATCCTAACCAATCAGCAGGGATTAAAAACTGCGGTTCTGGTCAATGAATTCGGAGAAATAGGCATTGATAATGAGCTGATCGTCACCACCAATGACAATATGGTAGAGCTCAGTAATGGTTGTATCTGCTGCACTATCAATGACGATTTAGTTGATGCTGTCTATAGAGTGCTCGAGCGGCCAGAAAAAGTAGATTATCTAGTTGTAGAAACAACAGGTTTGGCAGATCCTTTGCCAGTTGCTCTGACTTTTCTTGGCACTGAGTTGCGTGATATGACTCGACTAGATTCAATTGTGACTTTAGTTGACTGTGCTAACTTCAGCTTGGATCTTTTTAACAGTCAAGCTGCTCATAGTCAGATTACCTATGGTGATATCATCCTGCTCAATAAAACCGATCTGGTTGATCCCAAAGTAGTAGATGAACTAGAACAGAGAATTGGCAAGGATAAAGAAGGAGCCAGAATACTGCGCACTCAAAATTCGCAAGTGCCTTTACCTTTGATTTTGAGTGTGGGTTTGTTTGAATCAGATCAATATTTTTCTGCCTGTGATCATCATGATCACGATCATCATGATCATTGTCATGAACATGAGCATCACCATCACTCTGACCATTTAGAAAACGACGGATTTACTTCGGTTTCTTTTCAAAAAGATCGTCCCTTTTCAATTCGCAAATTTCAGTACTTTTTAGATAATTTACTGCCTACTAGTGTCTTTAGGGCTAAGGGAATCCTTTGGTTTGAGGGAAGTCCTCACCGTCATATCTTTCATGTCAGTGGTAAACGCTATAGCATAAGCGATAGTGATTGGCAGGATCAGCCCAAGAATCAATTGGTTCTAATTGGCCAAAACTTAGACCACAAAACCTTACTTGAGCAATTGGAGGACTGCGTAATCTAGTTTTCTAGCCACCGCCAACTATAGTGACAATCTCCAAAATATCTCCATCTGCTAATTTTGTATTGTCCCAATATTGTCTATGTAATATCTCCCTATTGTGTTCCACAACTACTAAGCGGGGATTAAGTCCAAGTTCTTCTAAAAATTGAGGTAGTGGGATTTGATTGGGACATTTTTTTATTTCCCCATTCACTTTGAGGCTGATTTGCATCGATTATACTGATTTTTGGAGTTTCATTTTGATCATAGCTAGAAATTGGTTAGTTATGATAAGTAAGACAGGCCATACAATAAAAGTAAGCAATTTTAACAATCAATTAAACCAAGAGGTGTAGTGCATGGCAATCCTGACCACTGGGAAAGATTTCATCCGCTCTCTAGAGCAAACAGGAGCTTGCGGAGTTTATGCTCCTTTAGAAGGTGGCTATGAAGGCCGTTATCAGCGCCGCTTACGTACTATCGGATATACAGTTTTTAATATTACTGCCAGGGGTCTGGGAGATGTCAGTAGTTATCTGATGGGCAACCATGGCATCCGTCCACCTCATCTGGGTAAGAAAAATATTGGTCAAGAAGCTATGGTAGGTCATGTACAATTTATTCCTCCTATAGCTGGCTATCACTTGGAAAATCTTCCTGCTAAATCCAAAGGATTAGTTCTTTGGATCATCGAAGGTCATATACTCTCGCGTGAGGAGATTTTTTATTTGGCTAATCTGCCTAAAACTCAACCACGTATTAAAATAGTTCTTGAGTTAGGCGGAGAGCGTTATTTTCGCTATCAAAGTTTGCAAGATTTCCTCTTGGCCGCTTAAGAGAAAAAAGGAATTTATTTCAAGGATAATTACAAAATGAGTACATTGTATACAGATGCAGAGCTGCAAAAAATCGCCCAGGCTCCATTTTTAACCGGAGTTGCAGTATCTATGGTGGATCTAGGTTTGGTTTCTTCAATTCCTGAGATTGCCGCACTTTCCTCAGTGCTAGCTGATGCGGCGTTTAAGTACCCAAACAATTCCATCATTCAAGCGGCATTTTCTGAACAAGCCATTAAAGATGGTAAATTTCAACTTGAAAGATTAAAGGTGCAGCCTGAGGAAGTAAAATCAGGAGCAATTGTCGATAGGGCTATTGATTCAATCAGTGAAGCTGTTACTGCCCTCTCTGGCAAAGCTAGTGATCAAGAGATAGTTCAATACAAAGAGTTTATCTACTCGGCAGCTGAGGCAGTAGCTAAGGCAGCAGGCAGTGGGCTTTTTGGTAGTGGTGAAAAAGTTAGCGCCACAGAAAATGCCGCCTTAAGCAAAATAAAATTAGCTCTGGCTATTTAAAAAAATCTTTAAAAAGATTTACTAAATTGCTCCACCACATCGAGCAGACGCGACTGGATGGCAGTGGGAATTAAATCTGATAGAGGTAATTCCTTCTGCCCGCCTCCTAATTTTACCGAGATACTATTGAGCACCTCTGTAATGGTTTTTTGATCAACGCTCTTGCCGCTACGGGTGATTGTCTCATAAAATTTTTCGGCTAAGTGGATATCTAGCTTAGCGTCATTCAAATAGAGATGCCATTTGGCAATGTCTATATACACTTCTTTAGAAATAGCAGCAGCTAGTTTTTCAATTGTGATTGTTTCAGAATTACTCATATTCTTTTTGTAATCTAGAATGTTTAAAATTTCATTCTAACAGAACATGAAAGATACTTAGGATTTTTGTTCGCAAATGCCAGAAGAGAAAATATTGGGTTCGGTGATCCAAGGTTCCTTGAGTGAAGGACTAGAAATCCGACTGTCGGCAGATGTTTCAGTAGAAGAGATGAGAGTTGGTAAGTTTCTCATTGTCCAGGGCCTTCATTCTAGGTTTTTTTGTCTTCTGACAGATGTATCTTTGGGAACATCTAGTCCTAGAATCCTGGCTAATCCACCTAGTCTTGAAGATGATTTCATGCGTGAAGTTTTGGCAGGAACGGGAACTTATGGAACTATTGAGCTCTCGCCTATGTTGATGCTCACACCAACCCAAAATCCATCAACAAACCAGAGAAATGATACTTCTTTGGGCTCATTTCAAGCGCAGACCAGTATGGAAGAAGACGAACTGTTGCCTGTTAAAACCGTTCCTTCCCACTTTAGTCCGGTTTATGAGGCAACTGAGGGAGATTTTCGTCGAATTTTTGGCTGGGAAGATGACCCGACGAGAAATAATTTTTCCATAGGTACACCTTTGGATATGGATGTGCCGATCTGCATTGATTTGAACCGTTTTGTCGAACGTAGTAATGGCATTTTCGGTAAATCGGGAACAGGTAAATCTTTTTTGACCCGTTTAGTTATCTCTGGGATAATCCGCAAACAGGCTGCTGTTAATTTAATTTTTGATATGCATTCTGAATATGGTTGGGAGGCAATGCGAGAGGGCAAAAATGTATCTACAGTAAAAGGTTTAAGTCAGCTATTTCCAGGCCAAGTGGAGGTCTATAGTCTAGATCCTGAATCTACTAAAAGAAGACAAGTTAAAGATGCTCAAGATCTCTATTTGAGCTATACAGATATTGAAATAGAAGATCTGCGTTTAGTTGCTTTTGAATTGGGACTTTCAGATGCCAGTTTAGATAATGCCAATATTCTCAGGGCGGAATTTGGTGAACATTGGATCAATCGATTGCTGCAAATGACCAATGAGGATATTAGTCTTTTTTGTGAGGAAAAACAAGGACATAAGGGCTCAATTATGGCCTTGCAAAGAAAGCTGCTGCGCTTGGAAAACCTTAAATATATAAGAGCTAGTTGTCCCAAAAATTATTTTGACCATATTTTAAAATCAATTGAAGCTGGTAAAAATATAGTCATCGAGTTTGGTTCGCATTCCAATTTGTTATCCTACATGCTAGCAACCAACATGATGACTCGCAGAATTCACCAACATTATGTAAAAAAGGCTGAGCTTTTTCTACAGTCCAAAAATCCTGTAGATAAACCAAGGCAGTTAGTA
Source organism: uncultured cyanobacterium (assembly GCA_903887375.1). Taxonomy (GTDB): domain Bacteria; phylum Cyanobacteriota; class Cyanobacteriia; order Cyanobacteriales; family Microcystaceae; genus CAISPN01. Next base: position 6,444 of record CAISPN010000079.1, on the reverse strand, counting down.
ATCACCATAGAAGAGGCTCATCGTTTTTTGGATCCTAGTGTTGTCAATCAGACTATTTTTGGTACGATTGCTAGGGAGATGAGAAAATATTTTGTCACCCTTTTGGTTGTTGATCAAAGACCCTCGGGCATAGATCCAGAAGTTATGTCCCAAATAGGAACTAGGGTGACTTGTTTGCTCAATGATGAAAAGGATATTGATGCAATATTTACAGGGGTTTCTGGTGGTAGTAGTCTGCGTTCTGTTTTGGCTAAACTGGATTCTAAACAGCAGGCTCTCATTCTAGGGCATGCTGTACCAATGCCTGTCGTAGTCAAAACCAGAGCTTATGATGAAAAATTCTATCAAGAGGTGGGACATACTGATTGGAAAAATACTTCAGATGAAGAACTTACCTTAGCAGCCGAGGCAGCCAAAGCAGATTTAGGACTTTTTTAGCCGATTGTTTTGTTAGATTATATATATTAAGATTCGAAATAAAGCTTCTCTCAAGCCACCTGGATGATACTAACTGATGGACTATTTCTGGATCATAGGCGCTGCCCGCGCCGAGCACATTTAAATTTTTACGAACCTCTAGAGCGAGAAGCTGAGCGGGGTTTTTTGACTAAACTACGACAAGAAAGCGCGGCCCAGGTTCGCACTGTTCTAGAAAACTTTTATCCTCATTCTAGAGAATTACAGTCTTCTCAGAAGGATTTTCTCACAAGAACCAATGAAACGGTTCATCTGATGCAAGAAGGTGTCGAATGCATAGCCAATCCCAATCTCCTATTTGAAGATAGTACCAACGGGGTCACTTTTTTGGGCACTCCGCATCTTCTAATCAAGGTTTCAGGTGAATCAATCTGGGGTGATTGGTCCTATATTCCTATCAATATTCAACTAGGACGGCGTCCCAAGCCTGAATACAAATTGATTGCCAGCTACTATGCTTATCTGCTGGCCAAAATTCAACAAAAATCTCCAGATTATGCCCAAATTATCTTACGCAAAAATAATTGCTATAGGGTCAATTTGGTTGAATGGCTGCCCCGTTTAGAAAGGGCTCTTTCTGATTGTTTAGCTGTTCTATCTAAACCCCAAGAGCCGGAGGTATTCATCTCTCGTCAGCATTGTAATCTGTGCCATTGGTATAGTCATTGTTATGCTATAGCCCAAGACCAACAACATCTCTCTCTAGTCCCAGGTATTACGCCAAGTCGCTACAAATCTCTCCAATCTCTGGGGCTTTCTACTCTTGATTCTCTGGTAGAGGCTTCACCTTCGCTATTAGAGCCAATTTTTGGCAGACAGGTTGTTTCTTTGCTCAAGTTGCAAGCCCAATCCCTTCAAGAAAAACGCGCTTTTATTAAATCTAAGCATCTTCACCCTCAATTGCCCAGCTCGCTCTGGGAATTTTATTTTGATATTGAGGCAGAACCGGAGCTGGATTTGGAATATTTATTAGGCGTATTGCTGGTTAATACTAAAACAAAAGAGCTTAAGTATTATTCTCTGCTTGCTGAATCGCCCCAACAAGAGCATCTCATCTGGAGACAATTTTTGGAAATTATGGAGCAATTTCCAACTGCGCCTATTTTTCACTATTCAGAATATGAACCGGAAACTCTCAAAAAGTTAGCATATCGCTATAGTACACCAACTCCATTATTGGATTCTCTACTCAAGCGCTGCGTAGATCTGCATCAGCAAGTGATGTGTACTGTAATTATGCCGGTGGAGAGTTATTCTCTCAAGGCTTTGGCTAATTGGCTTGGTTTTGTTTGGCGAGATCCTGGAATCAGCGGGGATCAATGTGTCTGTTGGTATGATGATTGGCTTAAAACTGGTGAGCGAAGTTGGCTAGATTCAATTGTTCGCTACAATGAGGACGACTGTATAGCAACCTATCAACTCAGGAATTGGTTGCTGGATTTTTTAACTGCTCCAAATGCAAATTAAAAAGAGTTTTCAAGTTTATCAAGGATGATATCTGTGATGATTTGACTGCGATATTTACAAGATTTGGTCTGAGCTGAGTTAAAACTACCATTTTCCCAGAATTTGTTACTACCAGTTCCTCCACCACAGACGCCAAAATACTGACAGTTATTCTGACACAACTCAACTCCGGCTTTCATATCTTGATAGGCTTTTTGGAATTTTTCACTTGAGCAGATCGATTCTAGGGAATCTTTTAAGACATTGCCAAAGGCGAAATTCCCATATTGCTTTAGATCTATTGATAGGAGTTCAGGGTCAAAGGTGGAAAAGTTACCCTTAGCGTCAAAATTGACAATGGCAAAGGGATGGTTCATGTCAGTATGATTGAGCCTTGTGTCGTGGTAAATCATGTTGCAGACTGATTCAAATTCGCGGATTTTGAATACACCTTCTTTTGAGGCTGTTAAGTCCCACATTCTTTCCATGAAGGCTCTATACTTGTGCTCAATGTCATTTTTATCTAAAGATGATATTTCGTTGACACCTTCGGTTTCTTCCATATTAAAACCGACATCCTGGATGCCATTTTCCATAAAGAAATTAAACAATTCATCTGGATAATCTAAAGATTCTCTGGTGATTACAGCAATCACATAGAAGGGAATTTCATTTTTTTGCAGAAAAGAAATACCCCGCATAGCGCTGGCGTGGGTACCGGTACCTTTGCGGGTTTTGCGATGGGCATCATGAAGAAAAGCTGGCCCGTCTATACTTACACCCACATCTACTTGATATTCTTTGAAAAAATCACACCAAGCCTGGTTGATTAAGGTGGCATTGGTCTGAACAGATTGAACAAATTGGCTGTTGTTGGTATTGTATTTGCGCGCGGCTTGCTCAATTAACTCAAAAGCTGATTTATAAAAAGAAATTGGCATTGTCAGTGGTTCGCCGGCATGCCAGCAAACAGTAAAACCCTCTGCTACAAAAGGACTAGTAAAAATCCTCTCAAATATAGGCTCAATCAAATCTAGCGACAACTCGTTTTTTACTGCTCTATCAGGTAAGTAGCAGTAGTCGCAGTCCAAGTTACAAAAGGAAGTTGGCTGGATGATGACTAGATTGATTGGACCAAAAATACTAATCTCAGATGCGCTCAGAGAGTCTACTGTTGCAATTTCTGTCATTGTTTTTTTACATTAATTATCTGTAGTTGCGGAAGCTGCCACCACCACCATGGTTAACAAAACCACCACCACCATGATGATTCACAAAACCACCACCACCACCATGGTTAACAAAACCACCACCATTGCGGAAACCGCTATTAGCAAACCCACCATTGCGGAAACCACCTCCATTAATCCAGCCACGGGCACCACCGTTGGGCCAGCCATGGATGTTGTTATAGAAGTTAGGGGTCCTGTTGAGAAAGCTATAGGCTACAAGTATCTCTTGTTCATTTGCCTGATCGCCTTCAAATACTTTTGCTTGTTTCTGTTTGATCGAATTAGATATTTTAGAAAGTCTGGATTCAATATTAGATTGAGGCTTGTCGTTATCTGGGTTGATGGCAGTTGCATCAGAATTAACTGGGACTACGCTAGAGAGTGCTAATAAAAAGCCGACTAACCCGGCAGTTGTATTTATTTTCATTATTTTCGCTTCTGATATTTTGGCTTATTGTAGATTTTACGACAATGTTTCCCCCAACTGTAACAAAATCCAATTTTTTTTTAAGATCTTTTCTCACAAAAGAAGAACATCTGTATGAATTTTTGTTCTATTTGATTGGGCTAAGCACTATAAAAATGGGAAAAAACCACGCAAACTATACTAATATTTAATTCAGGGGTAAAGTAAAGGAGGCTTAAATGAATCAGCCTAGTTTTGATAATAAAAAAGATTTAGATTCAATAAAAAATATACTAGAAGGAACTAAAACCTTATCAGATATAGTTTCACAGATAGAAAATAACAGACAATTATTTACTAGTATTGGTATTGCACTACCTTGGTTAATTTCATTTTGTGCATCCCCACAGGTTCAATTGGGTGCCTCAATATTGCCATTGTTTAAACTTTTTCTTGATGTATCACCTGACCAAGAGACTCAACAACCATCTTTTGTTAAATGTACTGCAATTATTATTCCCCTAGCTTTTCGTGAAAGTGCACGAGAAATTTTAGGAGTAGAACGTTTCAAAAACATATTTAGTGATGATCAGGTTATAGCTGATTTTTTCTCCGAAGAACTTGTCTCTGTAAAGGATGATGATGAAGCTAAAGCTATCCTGGATGATTTTCCAAACTCCGAATTTGCTAAAAATTTTACTGAGCGTTTAAAGGATGTAATCTCAATATACTGTCCCGAAGAAAAGACTGATAAAATCCGTTTGGATGTAGAAAGAATAAAATATGGCACACCAAAATACATATTTAAAGTTTTAGAAAGGTCAAAAGATGTAGATATTTTAAAAAATTGGTTTGATGGGAGTCCTCAAGTAAACTATAGAAAATACAAAAATATTGATGATTACATAAAGCAAGTTCAAGAATTTCCTAAAGAGCGTGTTTTTGGTAAAAAAGAGATATTTATCGAGAGTTTATATATACCATTAAAGGCTAGTACCCTAAATAAAAATTTTGATTGCCATTCGGATTTAGAAACAGAAGTAATAGATAGTGTAATAGATAGTATTTATAATAAAGAGAGTCAAGATATAATTCTAATTGAAGCTGGACCAGGAAGAGGTAAAACCTTTTTTTGTAAAATGTTTGCTAATAGAATTGCTAATGAAATCTATCCTATTTTTATTCCAATCTTGATAAAACTAAGAAATATTAATCTTCAACAAGGATTTATAGAAACTTTAAAAAAATATTTTACAGAAACACATAACGAGGAAATTGATACCAATTTCCTCAATGACTTTAAGTTTATTTTTATTCTGGATGGTTTTGATGAACTGCAAATTCAACAAGACTCAGAAGTTGTGAAAAAATTATTTGATCAGTTACAATATTTTCAACAAAATCACCCAAAACATCGTGTAATCCTAACCGGAAGACCATTTGCTCTACCACCGGAACCGGATTTAACTCAAAATCTGATGAGATTTGAACTTCAACCAATGGATAATGAGCTGAGGGAACAATGGTTGAAAAAGTGGGAAGCAATAATATATCCGGGTTTGGCAGAACCATTTAAGGAATTTCTTAATAAGTGTCCTGAACAAATAAATGATCTAGCCGGAGAGCCATTGTTACTTACTCTCCTGGCTGGGATGTATCGTGATGGTATAATTGAAAATAGTAGTTTTGACAATATCACTAATAGTAAACAAGCAAAAATAATTATTTATGAACAGTTTTTTTATGGGGTAATTAATAGTCAGCGCGGTGATTTACAAGAAGGAATTACTGGCTTAAAACCAGAAGATTTAGAGACAATTATTACTGAAGCTGCATTGTGTGTAGTTCAAGGTGGCACTGAATATTCCACAATCGAGATACTCAATAAACGGTTACCTAAAGATATTACATCCAGCCAAGAAAAAAAACTAACTAATGCTTTAACAGCATTTTATTTCAGAAAAAACTCAAGTGGTAGTAAAGATAGTAGTAAAGATAAAGGAGGGGGTTTTGAATTTATCCATAAAAGCTTTTGTGAGTTTTCATTTGCTAAACGAATATATGAGGGATTGAATAAATGTACAGATGAAATAATTTATGATTTGTTGGGCTATCGTGGTCTAACTATAGAAATTGTTGAATACTTACGAGGATTATGGGAGAACAATGAAAACAATGGTTTTAAACCATTGAACATATTTAATGAATTGCAAACTTTTTATATAAAGTGGTCTGACAGACAATTTATAAACTCTATTGATACTAATCTACCATTAGATAAAGCCCAAAAATTAAAGAAGGATCAATTTATTAATTTAGGACAATTAGAAGTAGATGTTTTTACTGGATTCAATGTGATGATTCTTTTATTTGAGCTTCACCGCTATGGACAAAGTAAAGATGGCTTAAAGAAACAGATTAACTTCAATCCTGATTATGATGATCCAACAACCGGTATGCCCCTAACGTCTTTTTTGAAAAACATAAACTACTTTCATAGCAGTTTATATATAGGTTTGTGGGTATATTGTAATGATATTTTGCTAGCTAATCTTAAAGGAGCTAATCTCATTGATGCTAATCTCCAAGGTGCTAATCTTGAAGGTGCTAAGCTCCAAGGTGCTATTCTCCGAGGTGCTAAGCTCATAGGTGCTGATCTCGAAGGTGCTAATCTCCGATATGCTTATCTCGAAGGTGCTAAGCTCCAACGTGCTAATCTCATTGATGCTAATCTACAAAGTATAATCTTCGACGCAGGAACATACTGGCCAGATAAGAAAGAAGTTTCCAAAGCTCTCAACATTCCAGATGAATTAAAGGAGCAGTTGGGTTTGTAAGAGCTTATTTTCTGAGGGCTTCTATTGATTGGGTAGTTAGAAAAAT
>CAISPN010000078.1 GCA_903887375.1 uncultured cyanobacterium | reverse complement strand
GCACTGAATATTTTTTTTCTTAAATCAAGAGAATATACTATTGGCATACTTAATTAGTCTCTATTGTTTTTCTATTATACAATGTATGCAGCTTAATAGATATCAATTTGCTGTAATTCTCAATTATGAAGATCAAGAAAAGGTATTTTTTACAAGCTGGCGTAGCAATGATCATCACAGCTTGCGGCTCTGATAATTTATTTGGCAGAAAAAAAATTATGGCAGTTCCAAAAGCTCCTTTTGAAATTATTAAAACTGAGGCTCAGTGGAAAAAGATATTAACTCCTGAACAATTTGAAGTTCTCAGAAAAGAAGGAACCGAAAGACCCTTTAGCAGCCCATTGGATTATGAATATGGCAAAGGAACTTATGTTTGTGCTGGATGTGATTTACCTTTATTTATTTCCAAGACAAAGTTCGACAGTGGTACTGGTTGGCCTAGTTTCTATGCGCCTATTAAAGGGTCCATTAGAACTACAGTGGATACATCATTGTTTATGACTAGAGCGGAGGTTCATTGCCATCGCTGTGGTGGTCATCTGGGACATGTATTTGATGATGGTCCATTGCCAACTGGAAAAAGGTATTGCATCAATGGCGTTGCTTTAAAATTTATTCTAGGTTAGTTTTATTATATTGCTCTAAACTTTTGATGAATATTTTAATTTGGTTCAGAAATGATCTCAGACTACATGATCATCTACCTCTTCAACAAGCGTTAACTCAAAAAACAGGAATAATTCCGTTTTATTGTTTTGATCCAGATCATTTCGGTCTTAGTAGCTTTGGCTTTGCTAAAACAGGTGCTTTTAGAGCGCAGTTTCTTTTAGAAAGTCTTCAAGATTTAGCCAATTCCTTACAAGAAATTGGCAGTGATTTAATCATCCGTCAAGGTAAACCGGAAGATATTATCCCCCAATTAGTTCAAGATTTGAATATTTCTCAAGTCTACTTTAATGCTGAAGTAACTAGTGAAGAAATCTATGTAGAACAGCAAATTGAAAAGAAATTAAGTCAATTAGGAGTTGAATTTATCAGTTTTCACTCTGCCACTTTATATCATCCAATAGACTTACCTTTTAAGATATCTGAAACACCCGAAATTTTTACTAATTTTCGCCAAAAAATTGAAAAAGATTTTTGTATTCGAGAACCAATTGATTCTCCTAAAAGATTACCAGAACTTCCTAATATTCAACGTGGTAATTTGCCAAGTTTAGAAGAATTAGGACTAGAAACTCCTATTTTTAATACAAATGCTGTTCTCAAGTTTAAAGGGGGTGAAAAAGCCGGTTTAGCCCGCTTAAAAGAGTATTTTTGGCAGAAGGATTGCTTAAAAAGCTATAAAGAAACTCGCAATCAAATGTTAGGAGCCAACTACTCTTCTAAGTTTTCACCTTGGTTAGCAAATGGTTGTTTATCACCTCGCTTAGTCTATGCTGAAATCCAAAAATATGAGTCGACTAGAGTTAAAAATGATTCAACCTACTGGCTAGTTTTTGAATTACTTTGGCGGGATTATTTTAGATTTATTGCAGCTAAACATGGTAAGAGAATATTTTATCTTTCTGGACTTAAAAATATAAAATTCCCGTGGTTAGAAGATTGGGAACGTTTTAATCTCTGGCGAGAAGGTAAAACAGGCTATCCTTTAATTGATGCCAACATGAGAGAGTTATTAAAAACAGGCTTTATGTCTAATAGAGGTAGACAAAATGTTGGTAGTTTCTTAACTAAAAATTTGGGTATTAATTGGCAAATGGGTGCCGAATGGTTTGAATATTTATTAATTGATTATGATGTCTGTAGCAATTGGGGCAACTGGAACTATACTGCAGGAGTTGGCAATGATGCAAGAGGTTTTCGTTATTTTAATACTACTAAACAATCTAAAGATTATGATCCAAAAGGAAACTATCTGAGATATTGGTTACCAGAATTAGAATCAATACCTGGAGATCTAATCCATGAACCTTGGAAATTGACCAAAGCTGAACAAATAAAATACAACTGTAAAATAGGATCAGACTATCCTTTTCGAGTAGTTGATTTCTTTAAGTCAATTGAACACAATCAAAAGCTATACAGTAGTTCTTAAAGGTTTTGCTTACCAAGGCAGCCTAGTCCCATCCCAAGAGAAAAATTGTCCACTATCTTCAAGCTGGAGGTTTTCTATGACTTTCAATAATTGATCGACAGTTCTTTCGACAGAAAATAATTTTTCTGCTGGTACATTTTTTTGAAAAGGCTGTGATAGATTGGTAGCTGTTGTACCTGGATGTAACAGAACGACAATATTCTCAGGAGCTTTTCTCTGATACTCAAGAGCTACATTCTTCATAAACATATTGAGCGCAGCTTTAGAAGCGCGATAACCATACCATCCGCCTAAGGCATTATCACCAATACTGCCAACTTTTGCTGATAATACAGCAAAAATGCTCCTTTCTTGATGACGCAGTAGAGGTAGTAAATGTTTAGCTAAAAATAAAGAGGCGATACTATTAACCTGAAAATAATGTAAAAGATTATCTGAGTTAATATCTCTTAAACTTTTTTCTGGTTGGACTTTTCCTTGATGCAGTATGCCTACACAATTAATAACCAGATGTAATTTTCCTATTTTTTCAGCTTGCAGATGAGAAACAACTCTAACTATCTGGTCTTCATCTGTAACATCCATTGGCAAACAGATTATTTTCAATGGGTATAGACTAGATAGGTTGAAAAGCTCAGTAGCTGAGGCTTGCCGATGGTAAGTAACCTCAGTTCGGGATAAGGAATAACAGAAAAAGGGGCGGCCAATAAGCTGAAAATAAAGTAAAGCAATAATCAGCACCAAACCCCTATGTCTATTTTAGAGTCTTTGTTTTGC
>CAISPN010000077.1 GCA_903887375.1 uncultured cyanobacterium | reverse complement strand
GGCTGGATTTTCCAAAAACCTTTTATAAATAAGCTGAAAAATCCACAGCAAAAAAGTACCAGTTCCACAGGCAGGATCTAGAATCATTACTTCTGGATCTGCTAACCCCAGTGGTTTATTAAATTTTTCCTGGACAAGAAGATCAACAGAGCGCACCATATAAGAAACTACAGGCTCTGGCGTATAGTAAACCCCCCTACGCTCGCGCATTTTGGGTTTATAGGCCGCTAAAAAATCCTCATAGAACCTAATTACAATATCCTCCCGGTTCATCTTGTGGCGAAAATCACTCAAAATAGCATCCATCTTAGCCGCCCGGAGGATTTCCATCGCTTCGGCTATAGCATCAACGAGATCATCTCCCAAATCTTCAACAGAGCTTTTACTGATATCTTCAAATAACTGTTTTAAAAAAGGATTAGTTTCAGGTAATTGCTCTGCCGCATTTGCCCTATTAAAATCTTGATTGGGTTCTTTTATATAACCAAAAACCCTAGCAGTAAAAAGTCCATAGGCAATAGTTTGAGCGTAGATATCAGCAAAACTATAATCCTTGTCATTATTAGCAGTTAGTTTGAGATTAGGCAGTAGTTCTTTTTGAAAACTCTCTAGCAATTTATGAAGATAACCATTTTGAGGCTCATCATGATACATCGAGCTAACCGCAAGCTCAATCTTAAGAGCAATTTTTGCCAACAATTGCGCCAATTCTTGAGCGCTCTGGGCTGATTTATAAAATATCCAATCTACTTGAGGAATTCTTCCAATAATGCTATCTAAAACCTTATCAGCCAGAATAGACCAATGTAGGCGAGCTAGTTGGCTGGCGATATTTCCATCAGTACTACTAAAAGTTTGAATACTTCTTTGTCTCAACTTACTTTCAGTAGGCAAAATCATAGCAATAGTACCTTCGGCTGCTTGTGGCAAGAGTAAATACATTACAGGCTTATCTTCTGCCACACGATTTAAATAATGCCCCCTAATTTCGCTATCTTGCTCAACTAGCCATTGACTTGCTTGGTCTGGGGATAATTTATCTAATTCTTGATAAAAACCTACAGCAATAGGACAGGTATCTTTTGCTTCTTCAAGACTATTGCCCGCTCTCAAATACCAAAACCTTGAACCTTGAGAATCCCTTTGCCCTATAGGATAATCTAGCATTTGGCACAGTGATTCTGTACGCTCTTGAGGTTCTTGGGCTTTGAGGATTTTTTGGATATGTTCTAAAGTTAATAACATTATCTCAATCTAGAGAAGAATATCTGTAAAAAATTATTTTCCTAAGCAAATCCCTTCCCACTTTGGATAACTTTCCAGATATTCAAGCTGCCATCTTGGCCACCTGTGACTATTGCCTTAGAATTACTCAACCAGGCAAGACAAGACAATCCAGCATCTGCTTGAACCTGTCCTATCAATCTGCCCTTAAACCAAAGAGCGAGTATACCATTTTCACTGACTGAGGCAAGGATTTCACTATTGGGAGCAAAAGCTAGAGCTTCAATATTGTCTTGCTCTTTAGCTTGAAGCATTGTAGCAAGCCAGCCTTCTCCTGCTTTTTTGGAACGTTTCCAGGTCACAATTTGATTGATAGTGGCCATTGCCAGGATAGGTTCACGGCTAGCTGAAAAAGTCATCTGTCTGACTTTGCCTAGAAAACCATGCAGTAGCCAGGGATCTGTATTACCCCATTCAAAAAGCGAAACACTCTTATCTAGTCGGTTAACTGCAAGATATCTACCATCATTTGACCAAGCCAAGCCCACTGGGACCGCTTCAATATAGAGGGTAATTGGCTCATCATCCCAATTGTCACTATCGTAAATTTTAATAATCTTATCTGCTAGCAAGCTCAATTCTTTAAATAAAGGAGGACGCCAAGCCATTGCTAAAATATTGGAATCTTTATGCTCTAAAGTAGTGATGATTTTTTTGCTAGGAAACTCTCTAACTTGGGTATAGCCCTGCCAACTAAAAGCCAAAAGATTACCATTCCACTGAAGGTGCTCTAGCCAATTATTTTTTAGGTCTATAGTTTCAATGAGCTCCGGGGCGGTAGTAGCTTTTATCTGCCAAATATATATTTTTCCAGATTGCCCAGCAGCAGCTAGAAAATTTCCATCGCTGGAAAACTCTAAAACATCAATTGATTGCTCACAATCTTCCAAGAGCAATTGAGAATCCACAAGCACTTCTCCACCTGCTGAGGCTGCAGCAACTTGGCCATTTACTGAGATGGCAAGCTTGGTGATATATTCAGCCAATTGTTGGGTTGATTGGAGTTTTAAACTACAGTCAGTGATTATTCTAGACATTGAAGAAAACCCTTGTTCAATTGCTCAGCGTTGAGATTGCGGCCAATGAAAACCAGTTGATTTTTACGAACTTCTCCTTCTTGCCAAGGCCGCTGAGGCAACCCTTCAAAGATCATATGAACGCCCTGAAAAACATAACGCATCTCATCTCTAGCAATATTCAAAATACCTTTGAGTCGAAAGATATCATTGCCCTGTTTTTGCAACAGCTCACCTAGCCACTGGTCAAATTTCACTTCATTGACCTCTCCTTTTACTTCAATGGCAACTGAAGAGACGCTCTCATCATGTCTATGATCATGATGATGATGATCATGATCATGGAGAAAATGAGGATCTAATTGTAAAATTTTCTCTAAATCAAAAGAACCAACATCCAAAATAGCATCAATATCAATATTGGCATTTTGGGTGCGATAGATTTTAGAGAGCACATTGAGATTTTGAATCTTATTTTCAAGCTGATCTAGCTCTTTAGGATCTACTAGATCTGTTTTATTGAGCAAGATCACATCAGCAAAGGCGATTTGCTCTTGCACCTCATTAGTAGACCAATGCTGCTCAACGTGCTTAGCATCTACAACTGTGACAACAGCATCAACTTGCACCTTCTCTTTGAGATCCTCATCAAAGAAAAAACTTTGGATTACCGGCGCCGGGTCAGCCAATCCCGTAGTTTCAATCACCAGATGATCAAATTGACGTTTTCTTTTGAGTAAATTACCAACGATTTTGATTAGATCACCTCTGACAGTGCAGCAAAGACAACCATTATTCATCTCAAAAATTTCTTCTTGAGAGCCAATCACCAATTGGTTATCAATACCAATTTCACCAAATTCATTGACAATGACAGCGACCTTTTTCCCATGCTCATGAGTGAGGATGCGGTTTAATAGAGTAGTTTTACCTGCCCCTAAATAACCAGTCAAGACAGTAACGGGAATGGGTTGTTTTTCTTTTATAGTCATATGATCTTATGTGTTTTTTTAGGGAGAATTGATATCCTCAAGGCGTGAATTTTTGAAACGATTGAGCCAAGAAATTAGATAAGTGCGATTGGTTTTTTGCTCTTGTGGATCTTGGGTACTTAGAGGAAAAGGAGCCAGTCCCTTAATCGTTGCAGTTGTTACACAGAACATCGATTTTTGAAAACTTTGACATATTTGAACCAGAATATCTTCTTCCTGCCTAAAGCTATCATGATAGAACTTATTGAGATACGGTGGTAAAAAGTGGCGCATATCCTGCATCAGTTGAGTAGGAGGTATGCCCGGGCCACCAATAGGGAGAGGATCTGCATATAACGCGCCATAGGTGAAAGAGCCTTGGTCATTGGGTATCTGATAGGCTTGGGCATTGTAGGAAACCGTACCAGGAAAAGGACCACCTCGAAAGAATACAGCCTCGACATAGGGAACGGCCAGATCCTTGATGAAAATCAACCCAGCACAAGCCGGTATCACCTCAAAAGTAACCCCAGAAAGCTCTACTTCATAAGAAAAAGGTCTGTTCGCACTTTCAACTAAACCATCTTGAATATGTTGAACTACAGAATTGATAGAAGTTATCTCGCCGCGATCATAGCGATCACTAAGGCTAATAAAAATATCCGACATAACCCGCCAAAAATCACCAAGGCCTCTGTAATAGGCCATCAATCTCAATTGTTCAGGCAAAAACTCAGGAAAAACCCGATCAACAAGCAGCATCAAAGGATTGCTTTTGAACTTTTTAGCAATGATTTGTTGAGCAACTTGGCGAAAATCTTGACTATCAAGATATTCATCCAAGCCGCCGCCGCCATGCCAAAACATTGTTTTCATACAATATTCAGCATATTCATAATTGATCCGATCATGACACCAATGCTTCCAGAGCTTCGCCGGCGAAACCTGACCATTGAAGTATTTAAAAAAAGGAAAAATATTCAAAAATTCTCTTTTAGCTATCGAGTTGAGGTTGTTGGAATAGGCATCTAAGACTACACCATAGCTTTTGAGTATACCGACAACTTCTATTAGATTAATAGTTGAATCTTTTAAAAGGGCATCTCCTTGTTCTAGACGTTCTATGTATTCGGCTAGGGGATGGAGAGGAGTTTGCATTTTGGTTTCCATTATCGTACTATATCCTGACTGCTATTAATGGTGTTGGCTGAAATTTCACTTTTTCCCAGAAGCAGCAACCCAGCTTGTGGATCACTCCAGCGCACTAGCCAGTTAGGTTGGATTCCCAGAAACAAAATTAATATAGCCAAAGTTAAAGAAGGAACCCTTTCCCACCAGTAAATTCGAGGGATATGGGCAAGCTCTGGTGTCAAACGGCCAAAAAATACCCGATTGATCATCAACAAAAAATATACAGCAGTCAGTCCACTTGCGATTAAACACATCAGAGTTTGAATCGGGAAAATAGCAAAACTACTTCTAAAGACTAAAAATTCTGCGATAAAACCTGCCAAACCAGGAATTCCAGCACTTGCCATAGCCGCTAAAATCATCAAACTACCAGTAATAGGCAGCCCCTTTTGAGGATTGAGCAGACCACGAAGGTAATCTACATCACGACTACCTGTTTTTTTATAGACCAGTCCAACTAGAAAAAAGAGCATAGCCGAAATCAAGCCATGGGTGACCATCTGCACAATTGCCGCAATAATACTGAGTCGTGTACTGGCAGCGGCGGCAAGTAAGACATACGCCATATGGGAAATAGAAGAATAGGCAACTACTTTCTTCATATCCTTTTGAGCTATGGCACAAGAAGCGCCATATAGCGCGCTGATAGCTGCGATGGTAGCTAAATAGGGAGTTAAAGTAGCCCAGGCATCCAGAAAAAGGCCAACCCCAAATCTAATTAGCCCATAGGTTCCCAATTTAAGTAAAACTCCAGCTAACAGTATAGAAACAGGGGTAGAAGCTTCTACATGCGCATCTGGTAACCATGTGTGAAAGGGGAATATGGGAATTTTGATAGCAAGGCCAATCAACAATGCAACCAGGAGCAAAATTTGGGTATTAAGGGGCAAACCATTAGAGCGCAGGGATTCATAAGCAAAACTATGAGCCCCACTCAACCAAACCAGCCCCAAGAAAGAAGCTAAAACCAAAATACCAGAAACCGCTGTATAGAGCAGAAACTTCATCGCTGCATAGCTGCGTTTTTGACCTCCCCATATAGCAATCAGGAAATAGAGCGGGATGATTTCCACTTCATAGAAAAGGAAAAACAACAACAAATCTTGAGCGAGGAAAGCTCCAGTGACCCCTGCATTAAGCAAAAGCATCAGACTATAGTAAAAGCGGGGACGTTCTATATCGGTATTGCTACTATAGAGCGCGATGAAGGTGAGCAAACTGTTAAGAAAGAGCAAAGGTAGAGATAAGCCATCTACACCAAGTTGGTAATTTAAGCCCAAATACTCCAGCCAGGTGATATCTTCACTAAATTGCATCTTTAATAGCTGTGGATTAAACTGCCAACCCAATATGATCGTTGCGATCATCAAAATACAACTGAAAACCATGGCTATATTACGGCAAGTCTTACTCTCAATTTTTACAGGAGAGAGAGTTAGGACAATTGCGCCCAAAACAGGAAACCAGACTAAAAAACTAAGCATCGTTTACTCTTAGAAACTCCTTACCATTGACTTTTTAAAATAGACCAAATCAGCAGTCCTACTGCAATCATGATCGTCAGAACATAAAATTGAGTTTGTCCAGAAACATTGTACTTGAGCGCATTTCCGCTAAAGATAGTAAAGAAGCTTACTAGATTCACTGCGCCATCAATCACATAGCGATCTAACCAAGTTGTCATGCGCGCAATAGAGGCAACCAAAGCCACAATTGTATTGGCATAGATCTTATCTAGATAAAAATCATAGGCAAAAAGATCTTGAAAAAAGCGTCGGTAAAATGCAGTAGGTCTAGACCAAGACTTATCTAAAGTGATACCCAGTCCGACAACAACTCCCAATAATCCAGAGAGCACAATTAAAGGAAATCCCCATTGCACTAAAAAACCACTACTTTGCTGGAGCGGATTGACAGAACTGAGCCAAAGCGACCATCTGATCGGAATTAGAGGAAAAATAATAGTCATAATGATCAAAGAGAGCATAGGCACAGCCATAGGCCAAGCCACTTCCGGCGCTCTTCTGGTTTTGCTCTGAGGCTGCCCTAGAAACACTAAACGGTATACTCTTGTTAAATTAAGGGCAGAAAGAGCATTAAATATCCCTAGAAAAACCAGCAAGGGATAGGAAACTTCCCAATCTCCATTAAACCAGCGCGCAAAAGTCCAAAAAATTCCACCAGGGAGCAAGGCCACTAAACCTGCTGAACCAACAAGAAAAGACATAGTTGTAGCTGGCATTTTTGACCATAGCCCCCCTAGTTCAGTGATATTTTGATCACTGGTTGTCAAAATCACCCCCCCAGCGCTCATAAATAGAAGAGCTTTAGCCACGGCATGACTTAAAAGTATCAAAAAAGCTATATCTACATGTCCCAGGCCAACAGCGACAAAAACCAAGCCCAGATACGCACTGGTTGAATGTGAGAGAGTACGTTTGATGTCTATTTGGGCTATGGCCATCAAAGAGCTACCAATAGCGGTGATTGCTCCTATAACTATCAAAGTAGTAGATGCTATAGGTGATAAAGCAAATACCGGCTGCAACTTAATTAGTACATAAGCCCCGGCAGAAACAACAACCGAATTACGCATAATTCCTGCTGGGTTAGGACCTTCCATTGCCTCATCTAACCAGAGATTGAGAGGAAATTGAGCGCATTTACCAAGCGGGCCAGCAATCATAGATAGTCCTAATAAAGTCGCTCCTAGTGGAGGAAGAGGAGAAGTTGCCACCCATTTTTCCAATTGGGAGAAAGTCAGCCCCTCTCCATAACAAGAAAGAGCCACAAGTCCCATAAAGAGAACTATATCTCCCACCCTTTTAGTCAAAAAGGCATCTCTTGCTGCTGACACTACCAGAGGCTGAGCATACCAAAAGCCCACCAGTAAGTAAGTAGAAAGGGTTAACATTTCTAGCAGAGCGTAACTTAAAAAGAGAGAATCACTCAAAGCAAGAGCGCTCAAGGCCGCCTCAAAAAAGCCCAAAAGCCCGAAAAATCTACCTAAAGACCAATCTTTTTCCATATAGCCTATGGCATACATTTCTGCCAACAAGCTTATGATGCCAATTAACTCCAAGGCGCCTAAACTCACCGGAGAAAGCTCAATAGACAAAGATATATCGAGATCTGCGGCCGTTAACCAATGATAAACAAACTGCTGAGCTGGCCTTTGCCAACTCATACTCAGAATATAAGTACCATGCACCAAGGCGACTATCGTCATCAAGATGCTAATGTAGGCAGCAGGGCGAGGACCCGTTCTACGCAATAATCCCAGCGACCAAGGCAGGCTCAACAGCGAGCCAACTAAACTATAAACAGGGATTAACCATACCGTTTCAAATAAAAACTGCATCCACAACGAGCCTCTGTCCTAGGAATATAAATTCTTATTAAAAAATTTTTTAATATTTTATTCACATTTTGTCATACTTTTACCCGAATTTTACGGTAAAACCTAGAAAAAGCGGATTGTACTATTGAGATAGGCTTTATAGATAGTATCGTCTTTCTCTGCTCAGTAACCCTAGGAAATACTATTAGGCTAAATATTTTTAGAAAATCCAATAAATCGAATATCTTAGTATATACATTCTTAATTTGAGCTAACCTGTCCAAATTAGAGACTATAGAGTCGCAGTTAGATTGCAAATACTGCTCAACAAGAGACTGGATATCTTCTAAAAGCTGATTGAGCAGTAGAAAATAGTTAAACAGTCTCCACATAGTAAAGGCCGCGTAGATACAGAAAAGAGCTAAGCAAAAGTTAAAGCCAACAACGAAAAATAACATCTAGGAGCTAAACTATGGATTAGTATTTTGTTATACTAAGGATCCTAGGGGAATTAGCTCAGTTGGTAGAGTGCTGCGATCGCACCGCAGAGGTCAGGGGTTCGAGCCTCCTATTCTCCATCAGTACACTTAGATCAATGTCCAGCACCATTCCAACTGCGAACATTAGTGTCAACTGGTGGCAAAACAACACATTCTTCAGGTAAATGCTTATCAGGATCTAATGTTTTACACTTATCGGATGTGCCTGCCAAGATGATTACAAATATCAAAGCAGTTACAGGAAGCAATATGTTGAGAGCCATTTTTCTATTTTGCCGGCTTATCCTCTTATCCTTTGCTATCCAGATGGCCAATACTATTGGCGCAACCATAAAAATTAAAAAATCTCCCATAATCTGAGCCCCTACGTTTCTTGGCAACTATTAACACAATAACAATAATAAGCTAACCATTAATCCTTATGGGATAATAGGTTCAAAAAAGAAATATTTTTCATGAATCGTAAGATCCTAGTTATCGGTAATGGAGGGCGTGAACACGCTCTAGCCTGGTCTTTTCTCAATAGTCCTTCGGTAGAGCTTGTAATCTGCGCTCCTGGCAACGGTGGTACGGCAAATTTGCCAAGATGCCAAAATCGCTCTATTGCGGTAGATGATTTTGCTGCTTTAACCAACTTAATCAAAGAGGAAAATTTAGACTTTGTAGTAGTAGGTCCCGAAGTGCCTCTCTCACTGGGCATTGCCGATCACTTTCGCTCTTGTGGAATACCGGTATTTGGACCAATTCAGCAAGGGGCCCAGATTGAATCAAGTAAAGCCTGGGCTAAGGAATTTTTTCAAAGTGCCAATATTCCCACAGCTGATTCAGCTACTTTTGAGGATCTTCAATTAGCCCAAGCTTATCTCAAGGAAAAAGGTGCCCCTATTGTCATTAAGGCAGATGGACTCTCAGCAGGCAAGGGAGTAGTTGTCGCGATGAACTTACAGGAAGCTCAAAGTGCCATAGAAGATCTTTTTGCGCAAGGTCATAAAAAATTAGTCATAGAAGAGTATCTAGTTGGCGAAGAAGTATCGGTTTTAGCTTTGACTGATGGGGATGATTTTCGCTTGCTTTTGAGCGCGCAAGATCACAAAAGAATAGGTGAAGGCAATACTGGTCCAAATACTGGCGGTATGGGGGCCTATTGCCCAGCAGCTATCCTAACTCCAGAACTTGAAGCCCAAGTAAAGCAAAAGATTTTTATCCCAACTTTAGCCGAGCTCAAAAAAAGAAACATTGACTATTGCGGTGTTCTTTATGCTGGGTTAATGGTTTGCCCAGATGGAATTGTCAAGATATTGGAGTTTAATTGTCGTTTTGGAGATCCAGAAACTCAAGCAATTCTTCCTCTTTTAAAAACTCCTTTGGACGAATTGATTCTTGCTTGTATTATGAAAAATTTACAAAATTTCCCTGAATTTCAATGGCACCAAGGGTCTTGCGTTTGCGTAATTGCAGCATCTAATGGGTATCCTGGAAACTATAGTAAAGGCAAGCTAATTAAGGGTATAAATTCGCTTTCAGATGCAGATGCTCTTGTTTTTCAAGCAGGCACCGTCCTAAAAGATAAAGATTTATTAACAGATGGTGGCAGAGTATTGGGAGTTACTGGTATTGGAGAAGACTTTTTAGCTGCTAGAAAACAGGCTTATTCAACACTTGAGAAAATCTCTTTTGAGGGGATGTACTATAGACGTGACATAGCTATTAAAAAGTAGTTGCAAATACAAAATCTCAGTATAATTAAAACATATTACATCATTCAGAAATTATGCTGAAAATTAGTAAAATCGCACTTTTAACGGTTTCTTCCAGTTTGTTTTTGACAGCGCCCATATTAGCTGAAGGTTTGGTGACGGTTAATTACCCTAATGGAGACACTGCTAACTATCCTGATGTCCAGATTGCGAGTAGCAATGAAGTTTTGAGTGTTAAAAGTGGTGAAGAAGGGAAAGTTCTCGAAATCCTCAAAAAGGACTGTTATCAAGAGGGATTACTCAATGTTTGCAAAGGAGGAACTCTCACTTTAGATACCTATGGGGTTAAGGAGAATGTTTTGATCAAGCAAATGTATGTATTTACTAATAATACCAAGAGTCCTCAAACAATCAAAGATTCCAAAGTAACCCTAGATCCAGATACTCTCATGGCAGAAATATTGACTCAAAAGGGTACTTACATTAACATTTCTGGAAAAATTGACTCATTATTGCCTCGTCCTTAATCACAACTTCCCCAAATTTTCAAAAAATTATGAATAAGGCTTTTAGCTCAATTATCTTGACACTTTCTTGGCTTGCTCCTTCGGCGGTGTTGGCATTAGATGTCGGTTCTTTCAACAGTCCTTCTAGCTCTATTGGAGCAAATTTGCTAGCTAGAGGTGGTGGTGGCGGTGCGCGCGGTGGCGGTGGCGGCGGAATGAGTAGACCATCTGGTAGTGGTGGCAACTTCAACCTCAATTCAGATAGAAATGGTAGTAATAGGGTCAATAAACCAGCAACCCCTGTCAATAACCAAGGCAATCGAGATAGAGTCAATAATTTCTCCAACAATAATAGCGGTAATAAAAACCTCAATCTCAATAATGAACACAACTATAGTAACCGTGTTCAAAACAACAACATTGGCAATCGCACTAATATCAATAACAACAACGTAAATCGCTATAACGTTAACCGCAACAACGTAGTCATCAACAATCCAAGAGGTTGGAACAATTGGAGTTGGCATGGTGGAGCTCCATGGTATCCCAATACTGGCTTTTGGGGAGGAGGATTCTGGGGAGGCTTTGCTGTTGGGGCTGTCACAGGAGCGGCCATCGCTGCTGCTAGTCAACCTCAATATTATGTAGTTCAAACAGGAACTCCCGGTTATATCCTTTTGAACAATTACAGTTTGGTTCAAACTCAATGCGTTGGGGATGTTGTAATCATCAATGGACCTTCTGGTAGTCTAATCTGCGCTCGTCCTACTGCCACTATACCAATTGGTACTTATACGGTAGAGCCTAGTAATTTGACGCTAATTCCCCAATATTAAGCAACATCTTTACACTTGGACTCTTTTGTCGGTGCCTATGGCTACAATGTAAATACAGGTACTAAGTTTTTCTAAAGCCATGAATAAGCTCTTTGCCTCACTTGTTCTCATGACGACTTGTTGCATTCCTGCACCAATGTCTGCTGCCTCGGTTAATTACCAGGAAAATCAGCAACTTGAGATCGATCGCTCTGCTAATAAAGATCATTACAATCTTATAGCCGGCTACTATGGCGGTGGCTATCGTGGTGGTTACTATGGCGGTGGCTATCGTGGTGGTTACTATGGCGGTGGTTATCGTGGTGGTTACTATGGCGGTGGTTATCGTGGTGGTTACTATGGCGGTGGTTATCGTGGTGGTTACTATGGCGGTGGTTATCGTGGTGGTTACTATGGCGGTGGTTATCGT
>CAISPN010000076.1 GCA_903887375.1 uncultured cyanobacterium | reverse complement strand
TGTACTCAACAGAGCTAATATCGGATTTGAAGTAATGCACGAGCGCAATGCTCACAACTTCCCTCTTGATTTGGCTTCTGGCGAACAAGCTCCCGTTATCAACGGATAAAACTAAATAACTCTCTCTTAAGCACTCCCATTCACTTGGGGGTGCTTTTGGTATTTGCACGCAGCGCTGGTGTAATATACCTACGCAGTCTTAAGATCAAGTAACAATCTACTGACAAAAGCTAGCCCAATTCCTCCACTAGCACCGACAATCAAGACATTAATAAAAAAACTAGTCTAGAATTGAATTGTTAATAAAAATATACATTCTTGCTATCATGACAGTCATTTACCCAGGTAAGTTTCGCAATCAATTAACCGCACAAGCAATATTAGATAGAGTTGTTGGTCAACGTGATGCACATATGGTCGTACTCAATCGTTATCGTTTCAATGAGCAGCACAGTTGTAAAGATCTCACAGATCTAATAGAAAAACTAGATGGTCAACCCAAAGATCTAGTAAAAGAACTTTCCCACCATGTCTCAGATGAAGCCCGCCATGCTTATTGGCTAGGGGATCTTCTCTACGAACTTGAAGCTGAGATTGGTACCCCACCAGGAATGTCCTATATTTCCGAATTTGAGCAATTGCTAGATTACAACGGGGCTAATGATAAAGAGGATATAGTTATTGATGGTATTACAGCTATCAATGTCACCGAAAAAAGAGGCTGTGAGTATTTTGCCGCCCATATCCGCGCGCTTAAAAAAGCTGAACAAACCCCTGAAAATATCAAAATTAGAGAGACAATCGAAAAGATCATGCCTGAAGAGGTAGAACATGTTAAATGGGGAAACCGCAAATTGGCCCAAATAGCCAAAAGCAGCCCTGAAAATAGAGCCAAAGTAGAGCAAGCTAAGCGCAAATATGCAGCAATCGAACAGGCAGCCCTAGAATATAGCATGGATATTCTAGCTGGCGCTGAAGTTAGAAGATTGGATCATTTGCGCAAAATTGTAGAAACTCTCCCAATTTGGCAAAGGCCTCAATATCTAGCAGAACATTTTGGCAATGCTATTTTTAATGGTCAACTTCAAAAAACCAGATTTGAGTTTGCTCAAAAAGCTTGGCAAAAAGATCCAAATGCTTTTTTTGAGAAGTTTGTTCCTATGTTTTTTGCTGACAATCTCAAAAATAAGTAAACCAGAGTAATGCCAGGAATCACAAATAGGGCAATCTACAGAAAAATTCAGCAAAAACTAATTCCGTTTTTGGTAATTCTCTATATTTTTGCCTATTTGGATCGGATTAATATATCTTTTGCTGCTTTGCAAATGAGCCAGCAGTTGGGTTTTACGGACAGCGTCTATGGATTAGGCGCTGGCCTATTTTTTATTGGCTATTTTATTTTTGAGGTACCTAGCAATTTAATTCTTGAAAAAACAGGCCCCAAAATATGGATCTCCCGTATTATGGTGAGCTGGGGTATAATTGCCTGCTGCATGATTTTTATCAAAGACGAGCATAGTTTTTATCTACTGCGTTTTATCTTGGGTATAGCAGAAGCTGGTTTTTTCCCTGGAATTATTTTCTATCTGACTAGATGGTTTACTGATGCGCAAAGAGCCCAAAGTATGGCCCTTTTTACTACAGCAACTGCGATTTCCGGAATCATTGGCGGACCTTTGAGTGGATGGATCTTGAGCTTTCATGGAATAGCTGGATTACCAGGATGGCAGTGGCTTTTTTTGCTTGAGGGAATTCCAGCGATATTTCTGGGTATTTTGGTTCTTTTCATCTTGCCCAACTCTCCCAAGGATGTCCATTGGTTAAGCTCTCTAGAAAAAGAGCAATTGCTAGAACAGTTGCAAGCAGAAAATAAGGCTAATCAACAAATTAAAAAGCATAGCCTTGTAGAGATATTTACTAGTCCAAGATTGTGGGGTTTATCTTTTATCTACTTTACAATCTGTGTGGGGATCTATGGCTTTAGTCTCTGGTTACCGCAACTAATCAAGGGCGCTTCAGATTTAAATAATTTACAAATTGGTATTGTTTCAGCTATTCCCTATCTGGTTGCAGCTATTGGTATGGTTTCAGTAGGTGCTCATTCTGACCTCAAAAGAGAGAGAAAATGGCATATAGTTTTCTTGTTGATGATTGCAGGATTGGGTTTTGGCTTAATTTCTCTTACTCAAGGTTTAGGCTTGACATTTTTGGGTTTACTTTTGGTTGCATTTGGAGTTTGGAGCTCAATTGGAATTTTTTGGAGCGTGCCGAATTATCTACTTGGTAGTGGTACTGCCGCTGGAGGAATTGCCCTGATTAACTCTGTAGGAAATCTAGGTGGCTTCTTTGGACCAAGTTTGATCGGCTTTTTTAAAGATAAAACTGGCAGTTTTGCAGATAGTTTGTTGATTTTAATGGCAATAATGATTTTAGGTGCCATTGCCACTTTGCTGATTGTGCCTGATCAGTCTCACTCTAAATATTAGTAGTAAATATCATCAAGATACTTTGTAAGATACCAACTACTAAGCCCAATATTCCGCCTAAATTGACAATGGCTTGCAGTTCACTTTTCACTATACCCTGAATTGCCAATTCCAGCTCTTCTGGAGAGGTAGAATTAACCCTAGCAATGATCACCTGATCTATAGAAAGAATTGGAATAGCTTTTTCTACAATTTTTTCTAGATCTTCTTCGAGGTATCTCTCTAGAATCAAAGCTAGCTCTTTACTGACAGCTCCTAGTGAGCCACTTACTGCAGCTGAAGATTGTAATCGGTTGATCAAAATACCGGCTACTTTATCCCAATCGATAGTTTTGCCAAATTTATGCAAAACAATATCTCCTTTTTCTTGCAGATATAGCCTGACAACCTCTTGGCTTGTTATACGCAATTGTTTAATAGTTTCTACCGGTAAGCTTACTAAAGAAGAGCGTTTGAGCCAGTTTCTAATTTTAGCTCGCACTTCTAGTGATAAAACAACCTCTTGCAATCTGGTGTTGGCTATCTCTTGCTCATCAAGGCAAAATGAGCGCAGACGGACAAGGCTATTTTTGACACCAAATAGATTAGCCACTACCCAGTAGGTTCCACTGGTTTTCTCGCGAAAGATATCATCGATGACTTGAATATTGCGGTCAGTTAAAAAGTTGATAATATAAAGTCTTAAAACATTTGGTGGCAAAAGAGTATCTAAGAGCCAATCTGATAATTGCTTAGCTTGAATATCACTGAGCTGAAATTCTAGCAAAATCTTATCGAAAATCTGATTGATCTGCTCTTCTAGAAAATCACCCCTTCTAGCTAAGGCCTTGATTAACCTAGGTAAAGAATCACTAAAAAGATCTCGCAAAATATTAGAGACTATCGAATTTGTTCTTTGCTGACGATCTTCTTTAATTTGTTTAGAGGCCATCTTTAGTAGCCAAGTGATAGCCGCCTCTACTCTTTCTGTTTGCAAAAGACGCTTAGCTAAGTTCTGTAACTCTTGAGGGGTCAATAGCGAACCCATAATTGTATCGGAAATTTTTTGAGCTAGACGGGCTTGATTGGCGGGAATCAAACCAGGAGTAAAGGGAATTTTGAACTTACCAATGAAGCGAGCTTGATAAGGACGAAAGAGCATACTGATGGCAATATCATTGGTAAAGTAACCGATGATAGCTCCTGCCACAGGAGGAATAGCATACTTCCAAAGAGCGACTAGTTCCAATTTTTTTACTTTGTTAAGACTAAAACTCCCATCATTCCCTGAGCAATCGGATAGTGGATAGCATGAGAAAAACCTGCCTGGTAAGCTAATTTAACTTGCTTGTCTCCTTGGGGAAAGCTTTGCAAGCTTTGGCTAATATAAGCGTATTCCTCCCTGTAACCATAAAGCTGGGCAATGGGTACTACCAAAGAATTCAAGTAGGCATCCTGAAAAAAGCCAAACAGAGGATCATATGGTCGATGAAAATCTAAAATAGCCGCCTTGGCCCTACTCTTAAGAACTCGATGCAGTTGCTCAAAAGCGGTGGGGATATTGCGAAGATTACGAAGCCCATAGCCCATAGTCACACAGTCGAAACTCTCATCCGAGAAAGGCAACTCTAGCGCGTCCCCTTCGATCCATTCTATAATCCCATTAGGATATTTTTCTTTGGCAACAGCTAATTGTTCAACTGAAAAATCTAAACCATAGACTTTTCCATTGCTGCCAACTTTCTGCGCCAAGATCATAGTGAGATCTCCACTACCGCAACATATATCTAAAGCTATATTGCCAACTTTTGGCTCACTCCATTTAACGGCCATCATTTTCCAAATATGATGCTGCCCGAAACTGAGCCATTGGTTGAGAGAATCATATACCGGGGCAATACGATTAAAAAGCTCTTGCCGATTGACTGTATCTTGTTTGACCATATTTTCTGATTATACTAGAAGCAATATGCTCTTTCTAAGATGAGTGATTCTTGGCTCTATATTCCTTTGCTAGAAGCTGATGGCAAGCTGCAGATGTCGATTGATTCCTATTTACTAGAGCAATTCGAATCCCAACAACTGCCCTCGATACTTCGCTTTTATACTTGGTCACCTGTTGCTATTTCCTTGGGATGCCACCAATATCAATATCCTGAACATTGGCAACAAATCAGCTATCAAGGAGTAACTGTAGATATAGTCAAACGCCCTACCGGTGGACGGGCTGTCCTCCACCAGGGAGATCTTTGTTATAGCTTGATCACCTCAAACACTCCTGGCTCTTTTCGCCAAGGATATATGAAGATTTGTCAGTTTTTACTAGAAGGATGGCGCTCTTTAGGAGTTGATTTGTCCTATGGAGAAGACACAAAGAGCTATGCTCATAATACAGCTTGTTTTAGTAGTTCTAGCAGCGCGGATCTTTTGGATCATATGGGGATAAAACGCATTGGCAATGCTCAGTTAAGACGCAAAAAGGCAACTCTACAACAGGGCTCGATTTCACTCTATAGCGACAGAGATCTGTATCATTCGGTATTTCAACAAGAAGCCCCACCAGCGCTCAATATCCCTATAGAGAAATTAATAGAGCATCTTGTTAGTGCTGCGGAGATCTGTTTTCAAACTCAACTTGTTAAACAATCGTTACAGGATGAGCAATGGGAAAAGATTCTGCGTCGAAATGACGATAAACTACATATTGTTAATAGTTAATAAATTTATGTTCATATCATGAGCGTAGTCACCCAAGTCATAATTAAAGCAGACGACGAACTCCGTTATCCTAGCAGTGGCGAACTCCAAGGAATCCAAAATTTTTTACAAACAGGCCAGCAACGTGTACGTATCGCTGAAACCTTAGCAGAAAATGACAAGAAAATTGTAGAAGAAGCCAGCAAACAACTTTTCCGTAAACGTCCAGACTATAGAGCTCCTGGTGGCAATGCTTCAGGGCAACGTCAATATAATCAGTGTTTACGCGACTATAGCTGGTATCTTCGCTTGGTAACCTATGGTGTTTTGGCTGGAGATAAAGACCCCATTGAGCAGATCGGTTTGATTGGAGTCAAGGAAATGTACAATTCTCTTGATGTTCCGGTTCCCGGTATGGTTGAGGCTATTATTGCACTTAAAGAGGCCTCTCTAGGAGTTCTCAGCCAAGAAGATGCCCAACAGGCTGCTCCTTATTTTGATTTCATCATTCAGTCTCTATCCTAAGCTGATTTGTTAGTTCAAAAATATGGACTCCCAAATCTATGGGGGTCCTTTAGCTTTTATCTTTATAATATGCTTATAGAGCTTTAATCATAACCATATTACAGTGACAACTACACCTCTAAAAAATATTCGAAAGTATCCTGATTCATTAGGAAGATTTGGCAGTTTCGGCGGCAAGTATGTTCCAGAAACCCTTATGCCTGCTTTATTTGAGTTAGAAGAAGCTTACAACTATTACAAAAACGATCCTGATTTTCAACAGGAATTTAACCAACTTCTCAAAGATTATGTAGGTAGACCTAGCCCACTCTATTGGGCAGAACGATTGACCCAATATTATGCCAAACCCAATGGAGAAGGTCCCCAAATTTATCTCAAAAGAGAGGATCTCAATCATACTGGCGCCCATAAAATCAACAACGCTCTAGGGCAGGTCCTCTTGGCCAAAAGAATGGGCAAAAAAAGAATTATTGCTGAAACTGGTGCTGGGCAACATGGAGTAGCTACGGCAACAGTCTGCGCTAGATTTGGCTTAGACTGCGTGGTCTATATGGGAGTCAATGATATAGAACGCCAAAAGCTCAATGTTTTTCGCATGAATCTTCTCGGCACCAAGATTCAACCTGTCTCGGCGGGTACCGGTACTCTCAAAGATGCTACTTCAGAAGCTATCAGAGATTGGGTAACCAATGTTGAAAATACGCATTATATCCTCGGTTCAGTGGCGGGACCTCATCCCTATCCGATGATCGTCAGGGATTTTCAAGCTATCATTGGCCAAGAAACCCGCGCCCAATGTCTAGAAAAATGGGGAGCCCTTCCTGATATCCTCCTAGCTTGTGTAGGTGGAGGCTCCAATGCTATGGGTTTATTTTCTGAGTTTTTGGGAGATAACTCTATCAGGTTAATTGGGATTGAGGCTGCTGGAGAGGGAATAGAAACTGGTAAACATGCTGCGACTTTAACCCAAGGTAGACCTGGGGTTTTGCATGGGGCGATGAGCTATCTGCTCCAAGATAACCAAGGCCAAGTCATAGAACCTCATTCAATCAGCGCAGGCCTAGACTATCCTGGCGTAGGTCCTGAACATAGTTTTCTCAAAGATAGTGGCCGGGCTGAATATTACAGCGTCACAGATCAAGAGGCGTTAGTAGCTTTCCAATTGCTCTGTAAGCTAGAAGGAATAATCCCAGCACTTGAGACTTCTCATGCTTTCGCCTATCTAGAAAAACTCGCTCCTCAACTTACAGGTAGTCCTCGCATTGTGATTAATTCTTCAGGTCGAGGTGATAAGGATGTGCAAACAGTGGCCAAACATCTAAATTTGACTATTTGATCTCAAAAACTTTCTAGTTATTATCTTTATGGGGGCTATTATTGGCCCTCTTTTTTTTAGTAGTCAACCTCCCCAGAAGAATTTAAATCGATAGTATCTACTAAAATAGCTCTAGTTAGATTCGCCCCAGTTAAATTAGCTCCGGTTAAAATAGCTCTAGTTAGGTTAGCTCCGGTTAAATTGGCTCCGGTCAGATCAGCCTCAGTCAAATCTGCATCAGTTAGATTAGTCCCAGTCAAATTGGCCTCGGTTAAATCTGCTTTAAATAGATGAGCTCCAGTAAAGTTAGCATCAACTAAAATAGATTGATTTAGATGCGCTCTAGTAAGAAAAGAATCAGAAAGATTAGATCTAGAGAGATTAGCTCTGTTAAGATGAGCCTGGGTTAAATATACTTTAGTGAGATTTGCTTGACTCAAGTTTGATTTATCTAGACGGGACCCAGTTAAATTGGCCCTTCTGAGATTAGCTCCTTCAAGATTAATTTCAGATATATCAATTTTTAATTTTTTTAAAAGATTTGTATCTCCCAAAAAAGCTAAAACAGAAGCTTTACGGATTACATCTTGCTCAAAGAGTCTGAATATTGATAAAGTCTTGGCTTTTACTATATCTAAGGCAGCCTTAAAATCAATATCATCATCAATATGATAATCTTTTGATGGAGTATCTGAGCTTATAAAAAACTTGTTTAATTTTTTATCTACTAATAATATCGATAAATCATTTAAATAGCTTTGAAGAATAGCTTCACGCATTTGTTCATCTATTTTGGCTTTTTCTTCTATGGCTTTTTGCTCTCTAGCTTTTTCCTGTATAGATTGAAACCAAAAACCTAGTCCAGCTATCGTAGTTGGGGCTAAAAACAGGGTCATCCAATCCCAAAGAGTTTTTGACTCTGCAATAACATTGTAAGATTTTTTCTGATCACTAGATAATTTCAATTTATTGTTTGAATCATGAACAAGAATATTTTCTTCGAGTTTATAAAGAGCCGTATCACCAAAACCAGTCCAATCTAATTGGTAATAATAACTCAGGAATATAAATGCAAGTAGCGACGTACCAACACTAAATATTATTCTATAATCTCTTCTCATATGTAGTACTTCTTAATTCAACAAATCTCTTACATTGCTAATCAATAGCCAAACTTTTAAAATTATCACACAAATAACCCTAAAGTCAGACCAGACAAAAAGCAAAAATAGAATAATACCAAAAACTTATAGCTAAATTCTAAAGAGGAAGAATTTTCTTAAAGTTCTCTATTGAAATCAGTTTTGATCAGACAATATGAGCGTTTAATCGAAATAGATGCTTTGCTCAGAGGTAGACTGAGACAAACTTCTGCTAGCTTAGCCGAATCTTTGGAAGTTAGCCAAAGAACAATTGGCAATGATCTAAGATTTCTAAAAAATCGCGATGCTCCTTTAAAATACAATCGCTCGAAAGGTTGGCACTATATTGATCCTTCTTGGCGTCTACCGACTATTTCTCTGAGTAAGGGTGAATTATTTGCTTTAATCCTAGGTGCCAGAATGCTAGAAGCCTATAGTGGCTCAGCTTATGTAAGCCAGCTGCGCTCTTCTATTGAGCGTTTATCAGAGCTTCTCCCAGAACAAAACTGGATTGATTTACAACATTTAGCTGACGAACGAGTACTCTTTCGCTCTGGTGCCAATATGGTAAATCTCGATCCGCTGATTTGGGAAAGTTTGCTGGAGGCTTCCCGCGCTGGTCGCAGGGTTTGGATACGCTATTATGCTGCCACAGATAATAAAGAATCTGAAAGAACAATAGATCCTTATCTTTTGCACATATACCGCGCTACCAATCCCTATGTGATCGGCTATTGCCACCTGCGTAATGCTATCAGATGGTTTCGTATTGATCGTATTAAGCAACTGAAGATTTTAGATGAATCATTCCAACGTCCTAACGATTTCAATTCCAAAACCTATCTAGATCAAATTTTTCAAGCGGAAGTTGGGAGCACTTTGTACCAGGTAGCTATCTGGTTTGATCCTTCTACTGCTCCTTTTCTTAGAGAGAGAACTTGGCATATGAGCCAGGAAGTTACTGAACAGAATGACGGATCTATGACTCTCTATCTGAAAGCTGCTGGCTTAAACGAAATCAAGCGCTGGGTTCTGGGCTATGGCAAGGGCGCCAAAGTTCTAGAGCCAAAAGAGTTAGTCGATCTAGTAAAAAAGGAGATCAAGGGGATGGGTGTGTATTATGATATTTAATAAATAAAAGGATTCGGCTATGAATTTTCTTGAAGTACAATTTTCTATCCGAGGACAGACAATTCCTGCAGACCATGGATATGCTCTTTACTCAGCCGTAAAAAAACTTTTACAAGAGCAAAAAAACTCACCAATTCACCAAATGTCTTATCTCCTGAGTTGCTTTTACAGCAAATTGAGACCATTTAAGCCACAATTATAGATTATCGAATTGATTCAGCAAAGAGACCACAATGTTGAAACCAATTGATAGCATCATCCTCTGAAATGACATTAATAGCATTA
>CAISPN010000075.1 GCA_903887375.1 uncultured cyanobacterium | reverse complement strand
TAAAACCTTTTATTCTTCTGGGTAATGAGCAATTATTTCCTACTTACTTATTTCGGAAAGTGACAGGAGAGGGATATAACGCGTAAGAAAAAGAACCTAAGTAACTTATTTTTTCAAAAAATACAACTGGAATATTTTTTATTGAAAATGAAATTAAAAACAAAACAAGCAATATAGTTAATCTCTGCACATGCTGACTAGATAAAAATATTGAGGTAAAACTTTCGGTTTGCCAAAAATGATAAAAGTAAGTAAACAAAGATGTGATTAACAAAAAGATGAGGGATATATCGTAAAAAGGTATTCGTTTACTAGTAATCAAAGATCCAACAACGGAAGTTAAAGAAATAACCAAAAGAGCACAAGTAAGAACAGGAATAGGTTGTGTATTATTTGCATACTTATAAATCATCATACTTATAGTATTATGAACTATAAAGGCAGAACATAAAAACAATGGTGTCCAGAATCGAGTTGACTTGTAATTTTGATTAATTAAATTAGTGTTATTAATATTTTGAGACAACCATAACCCCCTAGCCATAGAGTAAAATATCCCAGTATTTTTAAAGGATGAAAAGGAATATAGTTGGATAAAATTGCACAACAAAGGCAAAAAACTATTGCATTTTTAATATTTAATTTAAATCTCCATACAAATAAAAATATTAAATAAAAAAAGAATTCATAATGCAAAGACCACATTGGTATATTACTTGAAAACACAGGAGCTGTCCAGCCTTGCATAAAAAAGATATTACCCAAAATATCCTTTGCATTTAATGAATTTTTTAAAAATAAGCAAGAAAAGAAAATCGCAAATAAATATATTGGATAGAGCCTTATTAATCTTCTTAAAATATATTTTTTAGCCTCTTCATCTGTGAACTTTTCAGGAGTAGTATGGCCTATAACAAATCCTGAAAGAACAAAAAATATGCTAACTCCAATATGCCCAAAAACAGTAATAGTTTCTAGCAATACAGAAGGAATAAAACCCTCTAATACTCCTAATTGTGAAGTTTATATCATGTGATGAATTAAAACGGCTATAGCACAAGCCCCTCTAAGTCCATCTAATTGATCTAGTCGTCTTTTTCCTAACAGTTCATATTTTGATAAATTTGTCACTATCAATCTCTAGATATTTTTTGTGTGCATCACAGCACCTGTATATGCAGTCAATATCAATTTGTTAGAGTCAGCTTGCCAACTGCTATTGATATCAGTAAACAATAATACTTCAGAGATAGAAAATTCGGGTAAAACTATGGGCTGATCTTCACTGCTGTTATTTAGTATCACATAGAGCTGACCGCATTGATATATATAGAGTCCCCTTTTATCATCTAGGAGTATTGATTGACGAGTTTGCCAGAAGATTTGATATTTCTTCCTTAAAGCAATCAACTCTTGATAAAAATTCAAAAGCACTTGGTCTTGATCATTTCCCCAGCGCATGGGTAAGCGGGATTCTTCCAGTCTTCCTAAAGCTACGAGCTGACTTAAGCCCACCTCAGTACCATAGTAGATTACTGGTGGACAAGGTAAAGTAAACTGACATAGAGCTGCCAATTTTAAACGTCGGCGATCCCCATTGACTACCCAGAGAAAACGGTTCATATCGTGATTGTCTAGAAAACTTGACAGCAGCAACCGATTGGCAAAATAAGTAAAATGCTGGTCTAATGCTTTGGCAAATTGACTCACGCTCAAAGTATTAAATACAAAAAAACCACGCAGTAGCTCTAGAAGCTTAAAATCCAGACAACCATCCATCCTGCCAGCATAGGAGCGAACTAAATCAGGACTACTAGTTACCTCACCAATAGTAATACTCTCAGGGTCCACCAAGCGGGTTTTATGGCGAAAGTCCGACCAAAAGGCATGGGTGACTCCATGAGCATAATCTAGGCGAAATCCACTACAGCCCCTTTTTAACCACTGACAGGCTGAATTGATCAAATATTCCCTAACTTGGGGATGATCTGAATCAACTTCAGGCTGTTCTGGAACATCAAAAAAACAATCATAGCTATCGGGCCATTCGCGAAAATGAAACCAATCATAGGTTGGACTATCTTGTTCACCTTGAGCCTCTAAGAAAGCGGGGTGTTCGTGAGAGATATGATTGGCTACATAGTCCAAAATAATTCGCAAATTGCGCTTTTGGCATTGGCTAACCAATTCATCCCAATCATCTTCGCTACCTAGGCGCGGCTCAATTGTGTTGTGAGCCTTTGGATCATAACCATGATGAGATGAACTAGGAAAAATTGGGGTTAGCCAAAGACAAGTCACTCCAAGTTCTGATAGATAATCCAGCTTACTTATAAGCCCATTAATTGTGCCGCCGTAGATTCCACTGCGATCTTCTGGATTTAAAAATTCTTTGTAGGGATCTGGGGCAAATCGATCTACAAAAACCTGATAGATCACTGATTCTTTTAGCCAGTTGGGAGTTGAATGCTCATCTACATAAAAGCCAAAAACTTGGGGAAAATTTCTGCGAGATAAGCGAGCTAAAAAAGCCTGATCAAAGGATTCTCCCAACAACTTACAAGCTGCAAAATCAATATAGGGACAGGATATTTCTAGTCCTGTATTAGTAATTCCCTTAATAATATATTGCACATGTGTGCCCTTTGGCTGAGGAGGAATTTCTGCAATCCATTCCTCTAAGTAAGACCAACTTAGAGTATCCCATTTGATCTCAGTTTGCTCCATAGTCACAGCAAAACTGGAGTCATCCTGGGGGACCACACCATCAATAGTATAAAAAAGAGTTAACCGCTCAACTGCCAGAGCAGATCCTACATGAACCTTAACTAGAGCAGGTTGATTGGGCAGCGGATCTAAAGGCGAGAAATCATGGGTTAAGCCTAAGCCCATTGCCCTTACTCTTTCAACTCGTCCGGCATTAGTAGAAAGAAGTCCAAAGATAAACTCTTCAGTCATAATTATCAGTAAAGAATTAGCATTCCAGCTGGTGGAAGATTTACATTGACATAGGCTCTGCCCTCTTGAGTCTTTTCAACTATAAGAGTTTCATTTTCAGGCGGATGCCTCAGCTGATCATTACTCCAATCCGCACGGTAAAGTATCTTGATAGTTGATCCTGCTGGGTGAAGGTTTTCATCTATTGTCACATTTGCTCCTCGATTTTCTATCCCATTGGTATTTAAAACCATAACGACTTCATGCTCGCTAAGAATTCTAGACCAGGCAAAAATTTCACCAGCTCCTGGCAGGGCATATGGATAACCACAATAGGCAGTCTCTCTGAGATAACAAATCCCCAAGCGCAAAGCACGCCCAATATAATCATTCCGATTGCGCAAGCGGGCAATCGCTGCAATTCTCAAATAGCTGGGGTGATCTGGATTAAAGAAATGACAGCCACTTGTCTCAAAAGCTCCAAAAGGCCCACCAAACATATCCTCTCTGACATAGCGATCTTCACCAAAACGATTTGGTTCTATGCTGTAATTATGATAGCCTTCATTGCCATCAAAAGCTTGTTCAGTTCCATAATAAATACAAGGAATACTTGGAGTAGTTAAGATAATCGCTACAGCATGGGCAGATTGCCAATAGCGATGTTCAGTTCCATTATGGGCGGCAAAACGCTCCTTATGAGAGCGGCAGGACATATCATGATCATCGAGAATTGAGACATGTACTCTGCCAGTTTGTAAATAACGACTCAACTCAGAGTTAAGGCTATAGCGACCAAAATAATCAATAGGGTTTCTAGTTCCCCTAGCTGCCCCTGTAATTAAATCAGGAGATTGGTTAATATCGAGCACCGCTGTTAAAGCCCTATCAAAAGAACTACCAAAAAGAGAAAGATAGTTAGAAGAAATAAGATTATCAGTTATCTCACCTACTATCATGAAGTTGAGTTTACCTATTGATTGAGCGTAGCGATATATAGCGTAACTAAACTTTTGACAGATATCTTTAGGAACATGTTTGGCCGCATCAATACGAAAGCCATCACAATCGGTCACGGCAATCCAATATTGATAACATTTGATTACAGCATCCAATGTTTCTTTATCATAGCCATTAAGTTTTTTGAGATCAAAAAAGTCCCCTCTTCTGAATTCAGCATTTGGATCCATAGGATCGGGACTATTCCAATTGACAATGGCTCCGCAGCGATTATAGGCTTCTAGTCTTTGCAACTCCTCAGGCCAGCAACCATCTTCTTTGTTTTGGATTTGCTCAGCTAACTTGCCATCTCCTGAGCGCCAGCCAGCAAAGCTATAGGGCGGACTATAACGATAGGGAAGAGATTCTTCTACAATGCCGGTTAAATCAGGGCCATAGAACCAATTGTTAGCTGTATGGTCAAAGACCACATCGAGAATTACTACCATTGAACGATCATGGGCATCATCGATGAGATCTCTGAGATCTTGAATTGTGCCAAAGCGTGGATCAATATCTAGAAAGTTCTGTATAGCATAGCCATGATAAGTCTGCAGATCAGATCTTTGCTTGAAGACTGGATTGAGCCAAAGACCAGTAATACCAAGGCCTTGTAAATAATCCAATTTACTTTGTATACCCTTGATAGTTCCACCCGTAAACCCCAGACCGGCATTCATCCAAGCTCGCTTGTCTTGTACCCGATGCTGTTGGATATTGTTATAGTCAAATAAGGGGCGCTCAGCCTCATGTCCATCGCTAAAACGATCCGGTAGGATCTGATAAAAAATATGTTCTCTCCAGAAATAAGGACTGGGATATACTCTTCCTCTTGGTTCTAAATTAATATCGCTAGCTCTAGTGGGTATATTTTCACTGAGCTTGGTCTTGGTCTTCATAGTGTTTATTGTATTATTCTGTATATCTGGTAACCTTATTATCAATCAGCTTTTTTAAAAGGTTGAGAAATTTACTTATTTTTTAAACAAAATTATCTCTAAGCTTGGAATCAATGTCTATTTCCTCTTGGTTTAAAAATCATTTTGATGTCCTAGAAGCTCTGCTGTGCGGCTTTTTTGTCATATTGAGTTATCTGTTGCTGGAATCTAACTTACTAGGCTTGGCTCTATTAGCACTACCTATAGCCTATGTCGTTGGTGGGTACAACAGCGCTAAAGAAGGTCTGCATACCCTCTTAAGTGAGCGCGAATTTGATGTAGATCTACTGATGATCATTGCAGCTCTGGGTTCAGCAGCTCTGGGAATTTGGCGAAAGGAATATTCTTTGATCTTAGATGGAGCAATATTAATCCTGATTTTTTCAATCAGTGGCGCCTTAGAGAGCTTCGCCATGGCTAATACTGATAAAAGTATTAAGGCTTTGATGAGCTTAACTAGCGATCAAGCCCGAATGATGATCAACGGACAAGAACAAATGCAAGCAGTTAACTCTCTAGAGATTGGAGATCAGGTCTTAGTCAAAGCTGGAGAATTGATTCCTACTGATGGGCTAATTATCGAAGGTCAAAGCAGTCTCAATGAATCTGCCATCACCGGTGAATCTATCCCAGTATGGAAAACAATAGGTGATGAGGTCTTTGCCGGCACGCTCAATGGCAAGGGTGCCCTACGGCTAAAAATTCATAAAAAAGCAGAAAGTAACCTAATTCAGCGTATTGTCCGGCTAGTAGAAAATGCCCAATCCCAAACTCCTCCTTCTCAAGCTTTCATTGAAAAATTTGAAAAAAGTTATGCTCAATTGATTATTTTAGTTGGCCTATTGCTAGCTACGTTGCCGCCTTTTTTATTGAATTGGTCCTGGGAAAATACAATCTATAGAGCTTTAGTTTTCCTGGTAGTAGCCTCACCCTGCGCTTTAATGGCAGCAATAATGCCAACTTTACTTTCAGCAATTGCCAATGGAGCAAGAGAAGGGATTCTTTTTAAAAATGGAGCCCAGTTGGAGATGATTGCCAAGGTCAAGGCTATTGCTTTTGACAAAACTGGTACTTTAACCTTGGGGCAGCTTAAGGTAGTACAAATTCTCCCCAACAGCCGAGATCAAGATCCTACTAACTTACTAAAAATAGCCTCAGCTCTGGAAGTTTATTCAGAACATCCTATCGGTGAGGCAATAGTCCAACATGCCCGCCAAAAGGGAATAAACTGGCCTAACGCTAGCAAAGTTCAAAGTGAAGTTGGCGCAGGGATTATTGGCGAAGTAGAAGGTCGAAGGGCAATAGTAGGCAATATGTCTTTTGTCAAAGAACAATTGTCCAATCTCAATTGGGAAAATCTTCAACAAACAGAATTAACTACAGTGTGGGTTACTCATGGAGATAGGCTCTTAGGTAGTATTGGATTGGCTGATACCATTAAGCCAGAGGCAGCTTCAGCTATAGCTCATCTTAAAAAGATGGGGATTGAGCACTTTGCCTTGCTTACTGGAGATAATCCTGCCACAGCTAGAGCTATTGCCAATGAAGTGGGAATTTCTGATGTCTACGCAGAGCTCTTGCCAGAAAATAAACTAGAAATCATTGAGTCTCTGCTCAGGCATTATGGCACTGTAGCAATGGTTGGCGATGGAATCAACGATGCTCCCGCTTTAGCCAAGGCCTCTGTAGGAATTGCCATGGGCGCTGCCGGCAGTGATGTGGCCTTAGAGAGCGCTGATATTATCCTAATCTCAGATAACCTTGAAAAGCTTGAAGAGGCAATCCGCTTAGGTAGACGCTCTCAAGCGGTAGTCAAGCAGAATATCATCTTTGCTTTGAGTTTTATAGTGATTCTATTGATTGCTAATTTTACCCGCGGCATTAGCTTACCTTTAGGAGTATTTGGCCATGAAGGATCAACAGTTTTGGTTACATTGAGCGGCTTGAGACTACTTTTTAGAAGATAAAAAAAACTATTTATCTTGCTCTCTGCTAAAATGAAGCTAAATTGAGAGTACTATACTTGAAGCTTCAACAGTATTTACACATATAAAAATTCATGTCACTTCATCGCCAACCCCGTAGTGTTGCTCGTGAGCTTGCTTTGCTGAGCCTGAGTCAATTTAGTAACAGTAGCGAAAAACTATCAGATCAAGACCTCAATAAGTTGATTCTAGCTGCTGTTCGGACCCTAGTTTCAGAGGTACAGGAAAACCTGGAAAAAGCAGCAGAAGAAGCTAATCGAAGTCACCAAAGGCTTCTCAGTAGTGAAATTAGAGCAAGTAATCTCACTAGCGCTAAAGCGATGGTCCAGGAAGCCATTGGCCATACTGAAAGTGCAATCAATCGACTCTCCACAATTTTGGAACTGCCAGAAACAATACAACTGGCTAATCACCATGAAGTTAGAAGCTATGCCCTAGAAATTATTGGAACAGTCAATCGATATGAGAGAGAGATTAAAGAAACAATAGAAAAAGCCTTAGTAGATTGGAAATATAGCCGTCTGCCAAGAGTAGATCGCGATATTATACGCATAGCTGTAGCCGAAATTCTCTATATACCCCAAACTCCCCAAAAAACTGCTATTGATGAGTCAGTTAAATTAGCCAAACGCTATTCAGATGAAGAAGGGTATCGCTTTATCAATGGAGTCTTACGTCGTGTGGTTGATAAATTAACTGATAAAGTTGATAAACAAGCCGCTAAGATAAATCAATAGTTTTTGTCATGATTTTGATCATATTATGTTGAACTGGTTTCGCCGTAAGTCTAAGCCAGAAGAGCCAGAAACTCCACCAATAGTGGAAGAGACTGTTAGCTCGCCAGATTATTTGGATTGGGCCAAGACTGCTTTTCAAAATATCCAACAGCGTAAAGCGCAAGAGCAACAACAAGAGGAAGTAGCAGAAACTTCTGAACAAGAAGAGCAGCTACAAGAGCAACCGCAAGAAGAAGTAGTTCAAGAAACAATAGCTCAACCATCTTGGTTAGAAAAATCAGACCGCCTAGAGCAACTCCAAGAAATTGCCCCTGAAACTCCCGCATTAGATGAAGATTTTGTTTGGTCTGCCAAGGTCTTAGCCCAAAGTGGACGCAAAGCCGAGGATGTATCAGCAGAAGAAATACAGTGGCTCAAAAAATTACGACAGGGATTAGATAAAACTAGAAGAAATGTAGTCAACCAACTCAAATCGATAGTAGGTGCAGGACCGCTCAATAAAGAAGCCGTTTTAGAGATTGAATCTCTACTGCTGCAGGCTGATGTTGGGATAGAGGCAACTGATGAAATTATCAAGGCTTTAGAAAATCGGCTCAAAGAAGAAGCCTTACCTCCTGATCAGGCTATTGCTTATCTCAAAGAAATTTTATGCGAAATACTAGATAGACCCTTAAAAGATAGCAATAACCAGGAGTTTTTTCCTCAAAAGAATCAACTCAATATCTGGCTGATGACCGGGGTAAACGGTGCGGGCAAAACCACCACAGTTGGTAAGTTAGCCCATCTAGCTAATCAATCTGGATACAGTTGTATGATTGCTGCAGCCGATACCTTTCGAGCGGCAGCAGTAGAGCAAGTCAAAGTTTGGGGAGAGCGAAGTCAAACTCCCGTGATCTCCAACAGCAGTAAAAATGCTGATCCTGCTGCAGTAGTCTTTGACGGTATAGTAGCAGCTCAATCTCGCTCAATTGAACTATTAATAGTAGATACTGCAGGGCGTCTGCAAAACAAGAAAAATCTGATGGATGAGTTGGCTAAAATCCGTCGCATTTTAGATAAAAAAGCACCAGAAGCCTTAGTAGAATCGCTTTTAGTACTTGATGCCACTCTGGGACAAAATGGGTTATCACAGGCCAAGATTTTTAGTGAGGCGGCTCAACTTAGTGGAGTTGTCTTAACCAAGCTGGATGGAACAGCTAAAGGTGGCATAGCTCTTGCTATTGCCCAACAGCTCAATCTACCCATTCGCTTTATTGGTGTAGGAGAGGGGATCGAAGATCTACGTCCCTTTTCTAGCTATGAATTTATAGAAGCTCTGCTAAATGGCTAATTTAGGTCCAAACTATGAGACTATAGCCAATAGACTAATTCTTCATCATCGTATAAGCACTTAAAGTCGATCTTTTTGATCGCATTTTACCTTGAACTATGCAAACCCAACGTCTGCTTCATCGAACCAAAATTGTAGCCACATTAGGACCTGCCACCGAAAAACCTGAAGTTTTACGAGAGCTTATCAAAGCTGGTGCAACTACTATCAGATTAAATTTTTCCCATGGCACTCTAGATAATCATCAAAAGAACATTCGCCTCATTAGACAGATATCTCATGGACTCAATCAACCAGTTGGTATACTCCAAGATCTCCAGGGTCCTAAAATTCGTCTAGGCAAATTTAAAGATGGTCCTATTCAACTCAAAATTGGCGATAGCTATACTCTGACAAGTAAGCCAGATGTTGAATGTTCTCAAACCATAGGCTATGTCAGCTACGATAAACTTTCAGATGAAGTTCCCGAAGGAGCTACCATCCTACTTGATTATGGCAGAGTTGAGATGAAGGTAGAAAAGGTAGATCAACTCCAGCAAGCTCTCCATTGTCGTGTGGTTGTAGGTGGTCCTCTCTCTTCTAATAAGGGAGTGAATTTTCCGGGGGTTTATCTCTCTATCAAGGCTATGACTGACAAAGATAAATCCGACTTGATTTTTGGCTTAGATCAAGGGGTAGATTGGGTCGCTTTAAGTTTTGTACGTAATCCAAAAGATATCAGAGAAATCAAGGAAATCATTGCCAATGCAGGCAAGGCAGTTCCTGTGATTGCCAAGATTGAAAAGCATGAAGCCATAGAAAATATGGAAGAAATCTTGAAGCTCTGTGATGGAGTTATGGTAGCTAGGGGAGATTTAGGTGTGGAATTGCCAGCAGAAGATGTACCAATTCTCCAAAAACGTCTCATCTCCACAGCTAATCGTCTAGGTATACCCGTCATTACCGCTACTCAGATGTTAGACAGCATGACTTCTAATCCTAGACCTACAAGAGCTGAGGTTTCTGACGTCGCCAATGCCATCATAGATGGAACTGATGCAGTGATGCTCTCTAATGAAACTGCAGTTGGGGCTCATCCAGTAGAAGCAGTAGCAACAATGGTTCGCATTGCTCAGCGTATTGAGAGTGAGCAGCTTAAAACATCTAATCTAACCACCAGCAAATTAAATACTTCCGTTCCGGATGCTATTTCTAGTGCGGTAAGTCAGATTGCTCAACAACTCAATGCTGCGGCTATTTTGACCTTAACTAAAACTGGCTCAACTGCCCGCAATGTATCTAAATTTCGCCCGTTAACTCCCATATTGGCTATCACACCGCATGTAGATGTTGCCAGACAACTGCAGCTAGTTTGGGGAGTAAAACCCTTGTTAATGCTAGAATCTTCCTCATTTAGCCAGACCTTTCAAGCAGCTATTAACATGGCCCAGGAAAGGGAACTTTTAAAAGACGGGGATCTAGTTGTGATGAGCGCAGGAACTCTTCAAGGGGTTGCTGGTTCTACCGATCTAATCAAAGTAGAGGTGGTCAAGGCTGTTTTGGGTAAAGGTACAGGAATTGGACATTCTAAAGCCAGTGGCAGGGCAAGATTAGCACTCAACTCCAAAGATCTTCTCCAGTTTAACCAAGGAGAAATTTTAGTTGTTCCCTCTACTAGCGCCGAATTTGTGGAGGTCATGCGCAAAGCTGGTGGCATCATCACAGAAGAAGATAGCTTAACTAGTCATGCTGCCATTATTGGAAGACGCTTAGGCATTCCAGTAATTATCGGTTTTCCCTCAGCTACTGAGGTGATCCGCAATGGCAGCTTTGTCACCCTCGATGCTCAACGCGGACTAGTTTATTCTGGTACTGACAACATAAATACTCCAAAACAAAATTGATTATCTCTCAACTACAACAATATGCCATTGCCCTAGTTGAGTGGTCTCAAAAGCTATTTTTCGGCCATCCTTACTAATTGTGGGATTGGCTACAGATCCTCTAGTATTGGCACTAATGAGTTCAGAGCGCTCATTATCCCTGTCATAAACCATAATGTCAGCACGTCCTCTTTCAGTTGAAACATAGATGATATAACGAGCATCAGCGCTCAAGAAAGGCTGATCTTGACTAGAATTTCTATGATTTAGATTAGGTAAATTGATAAAGCGACTTTGTTCTTGGTCGTAGAGGTAAATAGCACGAGAGCCACTGCGATCTGAGGCAAAGGCCAAGTACCTACCATCACTACTGAAGGATGGATGCTGATCAGCACTTTTACTATTTAACCCTGCTACAACCTGTGGTGACAATAGTACTGAATCATTACAGCCAACCAAAAACAAAACAAACAAAATAGAGCAACTACGTATATATCCGATGAGTTGCTCTATGCAATGGTTATAAGTGTGCATGCACCCTTAAATTGAATCCTTAGTATTTATAATCTCAAATTT
This sequence comes from uncultured cyanobacterium, assembly GCA_903887375.1. Taxonomy (GTDB): domain Bacteria; phylum Cyanobacteriota; class Cyanobacteriia; order Cyanobacteriales; family Microcystaceae; genus CAISPN01. Next base: position 9,702 of record CAISPN010000075.1, on the reverse strand, counting down.
GTAGCTAACTAGCAGTGATCTCAATCACTGTTAATTTTAAGAGGACTGTTTTACCCAGTCTTTCCCAATTTGAATAGTAATATCTGAGCCAAGTGAACCGGTATTCTCTGTAAAAATCTCACCTATGCCAAGTTTATTGTGCAGTAGCTGACCATCAAGGCGATCTCCTGTTTGAATGACAATCTTGGTTTTTTCCAAAGGCGCAATTTTTCTTCTATAGACTTGAACGTTGCTGTAGCCAGCTTTGAGTAAAGATTTCTCTAAAGAGCGGACAGCTTGAGGGCTATCAGTACTATCTTGAATTGAAATTCTTAACTTGCTAGGCTCAATAGCACTCTGGTTTTGGTTAGCTGCATCTTCACTCAGGTATTGGTCAACCATCTTATTGATCGATTTATAATTGGGTATCCAATAGCTGATTCTAGACTCACTACCACTAAAATCACCTGGAAGCATTACCATCTGCATATCAGAGCGGTTAGTGGTAATAGCAAAAGCTGAAAGCGCTATTATATCTTCCAAGGTTAAATTGGTATCAACATGTGAGCGAATCAAAGAAAGTATTTGAGGCACTTTCAGGATCAATTTGGGAGTGAGCGCCTGTTCAGTAAGAGAGCGTATGAACATCTGCTGGCGCTGTATCCTGCCTATATCTCCAAGCTCATCATGTCTAAAGCGAAGATATTGTTCAGACTGGGCTCCATTGAAATGGTGAACTCCAGCTTTAAAATCAACATAGAGATGCTGGGTATCATCCTTATATTTAATATCCTTGGGAAGGGTTACAGTAACTCCACCTAAAATATCAATGAGTTTTACCAAGCCAAGAGTATTAATGGTGATATAGCGATCAATTTCTGCACCATTGAGAAGCTTACTAACTGTTGTAGCTGCTAAAGGTGCGCCCCCATCTTGATTTGCCTCATTTATTTTGACATTTCCATGCCCGGGTAATTCCACTTTGGTATCCCGAGGAATTGAAATTACTGTTGTTTTATGGCTCTGGGGATCAAAGTGCAGCAGCAATATAGAATCAGTGAGACCATTAAAGGAATTGATAGCCGGCTCGTAGCCATTTTTAATCAAATCTGGTCTATTACCTTCTGAAGCAAGAACTTTAGCTCCTAGCAACAAAATATTTACTGGTCTATTAAACTGAGGTAGTTGAAAACCATTGTAGGCAATGTTACTATCTTTCCCAAATATAGAAGAATCCTTAGTATTCAAGCCGCTTTGCATCAGGGGAGTTGAGTTGAGGTTTTTCGCTAAAAAAGCGCCCCCCCAGGCAGAGAACATGGAAAGACCAAGCAAAGCAGTAGCCCAATAAAACCAATTTCCGGTTTTTGATTTCCCATTATTGCCAAAACTTTTACTATCGTTTGGTTGGGAATATATTTTCTTGGGCGTTTTAACCATCTATCTCCTCACTTTGCCTTAGTATATAGTTACTGAAATTTTGTTGCTACTTTTGTTAATACATTACCCAATCTTAGTTGAGCAAATATTTGCTAGGTCAGTCTGTGATCTTTGAAACAAACTGATAAAAAGAATATCTACAAGCCATTATAATTTTTAAAATTTTAATATTTTAAGTTTTCGATGTAGACTTCAACAATACCAACTTGAATTTCGGTTAAACAAGATAAATCTTCACCTGTTAGTAGTGGCCTTGTCAATGGGTAAGTGCAAGAAAAAGAGATAGAATATTTTGACAGTTGTCAGCTTTTCACAGAAGATGCCCAATTCGATAGAATGAGAGGAACAAGATGATTAATGAGCGTCACTAGATTACACTAACAAAGAATCGAAAGCGAAAATTTAAAGAACATAATGACAAGTGATAACATCCGTTTGCGTGGTGAGTTTATTAATACCCAAGTCATCACCCGCAATAACGGCAACAAACTGGGTATAGTTAGAGAGGTTTTAGTCGATATTGATCGCAGAGAAGTTGTAGTTCTGGGACTCAAAGAGAGTCTATTGGCACTTTCAGGGCTACCTAAATATATGTATTTTTCCAGCATTTCTCAAACTGGAGATGTGATTTTAGTAGAAGATGATGAGGTCATTGAGGATGATTTAGATACTCTATCTTGTAGTACTTTAATTAATTCTGAAGTAATCACAGAAACTGGCGAACCACTAGGCAGGGTCAGGGATTTTCAGTTTGATGCAGAAACTGGTAAAGTCAATTCCATCATTATTGCTTCTGTTGGTTTACCTCAAATTCCCGAGCAAATTATTAGTACCTATGAAATTTCGATGGAAGAAGTTGTCAGTAGTGGACCTAATCGCCTCATCCTTTTTGAAGGAGCTGAAGAGCGACTGAGGCAGTTAACAGTTGGAGTTTTAGAGCGTTTAGGATTAGGAAAAGCTCCTTGGGATAAAGACAATGAAGATATTTACTATGCCCCTACTGCTCGTCCAGAAAACCAGCTTGGTACCGGGATCCCTTTGCGCCCCCCTGTAGAAAGTCGACAGCCTATTATTGAAGAAGCTTGGCAAGAAGAGGAATTACCGCCTCCTGCTAAAAAAGCCAGGGCTATGCGCTATGAAGAGCCTCCTACAAGATACCAGCCACCTGCCTATGATGATGTCGAAGGAGATATGTGGGAGGATGAGGCAGAAGAAGACTATGTACCACCAAAGATCAATCTGGAGCAGAAGCAAAGAGAAAGAAAGCTTGAATACGAAGAGTGATAACTCAACAAGTCTGGGGAACTCTTTTGATCTTGATTGTTTGTCCTATCTTAGGGGGACTTCCCCTAAGCGATTGGCTTTTTTATCTAGTCAATAAAAAGAAACTCTCCCAGATTGGCACTGGCAATGTCTCTGTATCGGCCGCATTTTATCATGGTGGTAGGCTAACTGGTATCCTTGCCGTTATAGCTGAAGCTAGTAAAGGGATCATTGCTGTCTTGTTGGCTCGCTTTTTTTTTGCCGGAGATCCTAAATGGGAGCTTATATCTTTATTAGCTTTGGTGATTGGCCGCTATTGGTTTAGCCAAGGAGCTGGGGTCACTAACTTGGTATGGGGAATAGTTCTGCATGATTTTCGCGTAGCAATTTTGACTCTAATCATCTCAGCAATAGGCTTTACGATTGTACGCGAGCGGCAAGCTGGAAGAATGTTTGCTCTTTTTATTTTTGGAATGCTACTAGTTTTACTACATGCAGGAGATAGTGGCTATATTATTTCATCTTTATTTTTAGTTGGTTTAATCTGGTTGATCTATCAAAAAATACCAGATGATCTCAATCTCTCTATGCAAGATGCCCATCAAGATTCCCGAAAATTATTTAAATTTTTCCGTGCTGATAGCTCTCTAGTTTCACTTGAAGAGCGCTTAGATCCCCAAAAAGTAGGGGCAAAAGCTGCCAATTTGAGCTTTTTAAAGCGTTTGGGCTACCCCGTTCCTTCAGGTTGGGTTTTACCCGGTGGAGAAGATCTAGAGCAGATAGTAGAAACCTTTAATCCCAGCAAAGAAAATCTCCTTGTTGTGAGATCTTCGGCCGTTGGGGAAGATAGTATTACCAGTTCAGCGGCTGGTCAATATCTGAGCATTTTAAATATTGATAATCGTACTAATTTGCTAGGTGCAATTATTGAATGTCGGGAATCTTATGCCCAAGGTGCAGCCTATCGCCAACATCAAGGCTCATCTTTAAATAAAGATATGGCAATCATCGTTCAACAACAGATTACAGGGCTTTGTAGTGGTGTGGTTTTTAGCCGCGATCCTGTCAATCCCCTCAATCCTAAGGTGGTCATCGAAGCGCTACCTGGCCAAGCTGATGAGGTTGTCTCAGGCAAAACAATTCCCCAGAGATATCAAGTTAATCTAAGTGAGCCAATCAGCGTTGAACATTCTCAAGATGCCACTATTGGCGTAGATTTAATTATTCAAGTAGCCAAGCTAGCACGGGAACTAGAAGGACTATGGCATGGGTTACCCCAAGATATTGAATGGACTTATGATGGAGAGCAAATCTGGTTATTACAAGCTAGGCCAATCACGACTTTAGCGCCTATATGGACTAGAAAAATTGCCTCTGAAGTAATTCCAGGAGTAATTCGTCCTCTGACTTGGTCGATTAATCTACCGGCAACTTGCGGAGTCTGGGGTGAAATCTTTCAAATTGTTTTAGGCAAAGAATCAAGCCGTAATCTGGATTTCCAACAGACCGCGACTTTACATTATCAAAGAGCTTACTTCAATGCTACTTTGCTAGGTGAAATTTTTCGGAAAATGGGTTTACCTCCAGAGAGTTTGGACTTTTTGACCAGAGGCGCCGGGTTTACTAAGCCGCCACTAATTAGTACTATAAAAAATCTCCCGGGACTGCTGCGCCTATTGCAAAGGGAATTAAACCTAGAAAAAAGTTGGCAAAAAGATCAAAGCTTAAACTTTCAACCACTACTATCAAAACTTGATAAGTTAGATACCTATTCACTTAATCAAGATGAAATATTAGAGCTAATAGAAGAGATCTTAGCCAACTTGCGTATTGCCACCTATTACAGTATTTTAGCCCCCCTATCTCTGGCTATCAGAGCAGGAATTTTCAAAGTAGATCCTAGTAATCTTGATAATAGTCAAACCCCTGAAGTTGCTGCCCTTAGAGCATTAAGTCAGGTTGAAGAGCAAGAAGATATAGCTTGTTGGCTCTCTCAATATGGCTATCTAAGTCAAGTTGCCACCGATATAGCAGTTCCTCGCTGGCAAGAAGAGAGCGAAAAACTAGTTGCCTTATGGCGTTCATCCAAATCAACCAAACAAAAATCATCCTGCTCTAGCTCTTACTCATCAAATCATCCAGTGCAAAAAAGGCTCAATCTCAAAGGCCAAGTCAGTATAGTTTATTCAAAACTTTTAGCTCATTTGCGCTGGGCTTTTTTAGCTCTAGAGAAAATTTACCTAGAAAATAAAACTTTAGAACAAAAAGGCGATATCTTCTTTCTAGAATATCGAGAGATTCTCAAAATTGAACAAGGGCAAAAATTCCAGGAGATTATAACCAAGCGCAAAGAACAATGGCAAGCCAATCAAGCTATCTCCAAGGTACCTACATTAGTCTATGGAAAGCCCCATCCCTTGATATTTGAGGCCGCCCTACCTTACAATAGTCAGCACTTGCAAGGTATTGCAGCAAGTGTCGGTGAAGTAGAAGGCACAATTAGAATATGTCAGACAATAGATGAAGCAATTGCCTTTTCTAGTGATAATATTTTAGTAGTACCTTATACTGATTCGGGTTGGGTACCTTTAATAGCACAAGCAAAAGGCTTGATTTGTGAAGTTGGTGGAGTTCTCTCGCATGGTGCTATCATTGCGCGAGAGTATGGCATACCTGCTGTTATGGATATAGAAAATGTTACATCTTTACTAAAAAACGGACAGAAAGTTCACCTCAACGGCTATACAGGCCGCATCACAATCGTTGATGTTCAATAGTATTTTGCCCTTATCGTATATTGTAAAGATCATGAGCTTTGAAAGATTGACCAATGTCTGTTTTTGCTGAAATTGCCATAATAATTTTCTTAATCCTACTCAACGGGCTATTTGTAGTCTCAGAACTTTCTGTAATATCTGCCCGCAAGACCAGATTAGAACAGATGGCAACTCAAGGTAACCGTCAGGCGCAGGCAGCTCTGGAGTTATCTAGCGATCCCAATCGTATGCTCTCTACGGTACAAATTGGCATTACCTTAACTGGTATTTTTACAGGGGCCTATGGCGGCGCTAGAATTACTGATCATTTGGCGATTTTTCTAAAAACTATTCCTGCGCTTGAACAACATAGCCAAGCGATTGCTTTTACCGTAGTGGTAGTCGCTATCACTTATTTAACTCTGATTTTGGGTGAACTAGTTCCTAAAAGATTGGCTCTTAACTATTCAGAAAACATAGCATGTCTAGTAGCTATTCCCCTGAGTGCCGTTGCAAAAATAGGTGCTCCTGTAATTTTATTTTTGAGTTTTTCGACCGATTTAATCTTGCGCTTTTTGGGCTTGCGAACAACTCATCGCGAACAACTAGTTACAGAAGAAGAGATCAGATTGATGTTCCAGCAAGGTACTGAAGCTGGCATGTTTGAAGAAGCTGAACAAGATATGGTCGAACAGGTCCTAGAATTAGGAGATCGTCGCGTCAGTAGTTTGATGACAGCTCGCCCTGAAATCGTCTGGTTGGATTTAGAAGATTCTAATGAGATTAACAGGCAAAAAATTATCGAGCATGGCTACAGTCGCTATCCAGTCTGTCAAGGTAGGCTAGATGAAGTTCTTGGAGTGATTCATGTAACGGACTTATTGACAGCCTGTTTTAGTGATTCTCCCTTCGATTTAACTTCCAGTTTGCGACAGCCAATTTTTGTCCCTGAAAGCACTAGGGGATTAAAATTATTGGAGCTGTTTAAAGGGCAAAGTGGCAATCAGATTGCCTTGATAGTAGATGAGTATGGAGTAATTCAGGGTATAGTCACCCTCAATGATATTTTAGAAGCAATCATTGGTAATTTACCCAGTTTAGAAGAAGGGGAATTACCTAGTTATGTTCAAAGAGAAGATGGCTCCTGGCTTCTTGATGGTACCCTTTTGATTGAAGATCTAAAGGAAATTTTCAATTTAGATGAACTGCCAGGTGAAAAACAAGGAAATTACCATACCCTAGGTGGCTTTATCATTACCCATCTGGGTAAGATCCCTGTGGCTTCTGATTATTTTATTTGGGAAAATTTACGCATAGAAGTAATAGATATGGATGGCAACCGCATAGATAAAGTAATGATCATGCCTTTGGATTCTTCAATTGAGTCAATTGAAATTATTTAAATGTCTTTTGAGACCTTTTCCGTTCTCAATGTGCACTATAGTAATTACAAACTAACTTTATCTTTTGTATTATGTAGTTTTATTTCTAATATTTATTTTGAGCTAATCAGACCATAGAATAAAAAATCATAAAAAACAGTTGTAATCATGAGTAACCTACAAGAAAACAGCTCTCAAGAAATTCTCAGCAAGAAGGAGAAAAAAAGAATAAAAAAACTCCTGAAAAAGCAAAAAAAAGAACTGACGGTAAATAGCACAGAAAACAAGCTAGGAGATATTGAGGAAACAACAAAGCCTGAGTTAGATGACAAGTTTTACGACAAGGAACTAGAAAATCTGCAAATTGAACTAGTCAAGATGCAATACTGGATTAAGCATGTTGGCTACCGTTTAATGGTGGTATTTGAAGGAAGAGATGCTGCAGGCAAAGGTGGTACTATTAAAAGAATCACCGAACCACTCAACCCCAGAGGGTGTAAGGTAGTGGCTTTAGGTACTCCATCAGATCAGCAGAAAACACAATGGTATTTCCAGCGCTACATTGAGCATTTCCCCTCAGCTGGCGAAATAGTGCTCTTTGATCGCAGTTGGTACAATAGAGCGGGTGTGGAAAATGTCATGGGCTTCTGCACAGAAGAACAATATAAAGAATTTTTAATTTCCTGCCCCGAGCTAGAGAGAATGTTGGTCAACTCAGGGATAGTTTTGCTCAAATATTGGTTTTCAGTCAGCGATGAAGAACAAGAAAAAAGATTTCAAGATCGCATCAAAGATCCAGCCAAGAGATGGAAGCTCTCGCCTATGGATTTAGAATCGAGAGATAGATGGGTTGAATTTTCTAGAGCCAAAGATGCCATGTTTGCTCATACCAATATTCCAGAAGCTCCTTGGTTTACGGTAGAATCAGATGATAAAAAACGCTCAAGGCTTAACTGTATCAAACATCTGCTCAGCAAAATTCCCTATAAAGATATGACCCCAGAAGCTATATCCTTGCCACCGAGAAAACCCTCAACAGACTATGTTCGGCCACCTTTAAATGAGCAGTTTTTTGTGCCGCATTACTACTAGCTTGAGGCTATGATAGATTTATTGCTTTTAATCTCAATATTATGAACTTGTTAAATCTGAGTTTGGGTATCTTTTTAGCTGTAATGAGCTTGCTCTTTATTTTGAGAATAGTATTAAGTTGGTATCCTCAGATCGAAAGTACTCGCTTTCCCTTTAATCTAGTAGTTTTACCAACTGAGCCATTGTTAAAACCAGTTCGCAAAATCGTAAAACCTATCGGCGGGGTAGATATCAGCCCTATTATCTGGGTAGGCATTTGCTCTCTCCTTAGAGAGATTTTAGTAGGACAACAAGGACTATTGACCCTCTCTAGCAGGATGTAGATGCAGCATTTGATCTCCGTTGCGCCGATGATGGAGCGCACTGATCGCCATTTTCGATATTTTCTCAGGCAGATCACAGGTCGTACACTTCTCTATACCGAAATGATCACGACCGCTGCCCTTCACTACGGAGATCGTCAGCGGTTGCTGGATTTTTCTATTGAAGAAAAACCACTTGCCCTTCAACTAGGCGGTGATGATCCCCTTTTACTAGCTCAATGCGCAATCATGGCTCAAGATTGGGGCTATGATGAGGTCAATTTGAATATAGGCTGCCCGAGCCCTAGAGTCCAAAGTGGCAATTTTGGCGCTTGTTTAATGCTCCAGCCTCATTTAGTAGCCTCAGCCGTAGAGGCAATCAAAGCAGTAGTTGATATTCCTGTCACAGTCAAACACAGAATAGGAGTAGATGAGCTTGATAGCTACGAAGATCTAGCCAATTTCGTAGCTATAGTCTCACAAGCAGGAGCTAGCCGTTTTACTTGTCATGCCCGCAAAGCATGGCTAAAGGGACTCTCTCCTAAAGAAAACCGAACAGTTCCTCCTTTGCGCTATCAAGATGTTTACCAACTTAAGCAAGATTTTTCTCATTTAGAAATAGAAATTAACGGTGGAATTACAAACCTAGAACAAGCTCAAGAGCACTTACAAAAAGTCGATGCCGTGATGATTGGGCGAGGGGCTTATGATAATCCCTATCTTTTTTCACAAGTTGATAGAATTATTTACAAAGTTGAAGAATCAATACCTTCTAGATACCAAATTGTAGAGCGCATGCTACCATATGTGGATGATTGGGTAACCAAAGGTGGAAAACTCCATTCTATTACTCGTCATTTATTGGAGCTTTTTGCTGGTCGCCCTGGAACCAAAGCCTGGAAACGTTATATTACAGAGCAGATTCAGCATGGTGCTACAGGAGTTGAAGTAATTGAAACAGCCCTTGCCAAAGTAGCCCAATATCAATAATTAAGTTGGAGAATTAGGAGAACTCAAATGGGATTTTTTCAGCGTATATTCGGACTCGAAAAACCAGACAATGCACAAGTCAATCCATCTGCAGCTAACGATCCCCAAACTGGCGAAGCTATCGCGCCAGAGAGAGTCGGAGTCAATGGTGAATATGATCAAAGTGGCCTTGCCAAAAGAGTAGCTCTTGCTTTTGATAACGATGCTGAGCTCAGTGATATAGAAGGATTGTGGGTAGCTCAAACTGGAGGCACCGTAGTTCTAAAGGGCTCACTTTCTAGCCCAGATTTACTAAGTAAAGCTGTAGAGATTGCCAAAGGAGTTAATGGGGCTTCCAGCGTCGATACTTCTGGAGTAAATGTAGGTTAAACAATTTAGAGAAACTCCAGAGATTTTATACTTTGGGGTTTCTTTAAATATTTAAAAAAATTATTAATTTTTATTTTATATAGATAGATGTTTTTTCTTACAGTTAATCAACATTTTTCCAGTGTGAGTACC